>JBAXBD010000246.1:0-8443 GCA_037142165.1 Schlesneria sp.
CCTCGAACGAATTATCACAGGCTTTAAAGCGGAATAAGATGCGATTGCCCTGGGTGTCAGAGGTGGCGTCGGCAGTGAAAGTAAAAGACTCCGAGATCCAGTTGGAATGGCCCTTACTGAGGACCGATTGCACTTGTGTCGTCTGGCTTGAATCGCCAAAAAAGACCTCGAACTGTTCTGTGTAGTTTCCTGTTGCCGTTGTATATTGAACGGCCGCCCAGTCAAAAGTCACCTTGTACGACTCGCCTGCAGTGAGGCCACTCAATGTTTGCGACAGAGTCGCAGCTTTCTGGTAGCCGTCGAGGGTTACCGCGTACTGCTGACCGGAAGGCGCTGCTCCGGGATTGCTCCAAAGCCCGATCGTGCCGCCTTGAGGCTGAAGAGTAGGGTAGTAAAACGTGTACGCATTTGGTCCCGTGGTTTGGGTAATGAACGCGTACGAGTTAAGCACGGTATTGGGGCTACCGAGAGCGGTGCAGACGGTCTATTCTTTGAGACTCGCGTATCCGCCAGTACTCGTGTTATTGATCTGCGTGGGGCCGCCACCTGGGGCGCTGCTCGTAAATTGGCTGAAGTCACCGTTCGAAATCAGGCCAGCCTGAATTCCAGACGTGGAGAAAACCCCCAAAGCCAAGGCAACGATTCCAGACAAAGTCTTCCTGCTTGAAACGCTCACCATTTAATTTACAAACCTTCTCATTTTCAATTGAAAAACGTCAGAACACACAAACCACAAGCGCGGGAAGGTCATCTCAACTCCAATCAGGAGCGATTCGAGATGAGCCAGGGTCTTCGGCTCTCATCAATAAGGGACCTGCCGGAGTCAGTGCATACGGGCTAAATCATTCACCGTTGACGCAAGAGACAACTCAATCGGATGAGATGAATGCGGCAAATTTCTGCAGAAACTTAGGGATGAAAAGTGGCTTTCATTTCCCCAAATTGCAACGAGCATCCAACGGCATTGACGGCGTTAGATCACCTGCATCAAACCGGAATTTGAACCCAAAGCGGTTGGTTATAGGCCCATCAAAAAAAGTTTCCACTTTTTTACGGCTCGATTGGAAAGAATTTGCTCTGCGGCGTGATGTCTAAGACTTAAAGATCGCGTTATGTGCCACGGCATCTGAGACTTCGGAGACGCTTTGGCGTCTGGTTTTTCGAGGCAATCGCAGAACACGGGATGCCCGAAGGGAGTGATCCAGTCACATCTGAAAATCGAGATTGGACAACGTATAAGTCAGATTTTCGATGTTGATGTCTGTTTGAAAGTCTCAGTGCAGGCCTGTCCGCTTCACCATGCCTCCCTGGACGTCAGACAGGGGGTGAGTGACGACGAAGGCTGATGGGTCAAATTCCTGGATGATGCTTTTCACTTTCCCGATCTCAAGCCTTGTCACAACGCTGTACAGAACCTCTTGATCGGCACCACTTTTCCCGCCACGGGCTTTATAAATCGTGACACCCCGTCCCAGTTCTTCCATGATCCTTTGTTGAATCGCAGAATTCTGCTCGGAAACGATCAGAATGGCGGTGTATTGTTCGATCCCATACAGGATGAAATCCAGAGTCCTTGCGGCCGTGACATAGGTGAGGATTGAATAGAGTGCCTCTTCCGTTCCCAGCACAAAAATGGCCGCGCAAAAGATCACGACGTTGATTCCGAGAATCACATCACCGACTTTCAGCAGATGACTCTTCTTGCTGATTAATAGCGCGGCGATTTCCGTCCCGTCCAGTACCGCTCCACCACGGATCGCCAGGCCAATTCCCGCCCCGATAAAGAAACCGCCGAAGACTGCACTCAGTAACCGATCCTGCGTCACATCGGGGAAGTGGAAGGTGGCTAGTACCAGGGCCAACAGGCCAATCGCGAATGTGCTTCGAAGAGCGAAGGGTAAACCGATATGCCGATATCCCATCGCGATAAAGGGCAGGTTAATGAGTGGTAACAGTACTGACAACGAAAGCCCTGTGAGGTCGGCCAGCAACATGGAAACTCCTGTTACGCCGCCGTCAATGAACTTGTTCGACAGCAGGAATCCATGCAATCCCAACGCTTCGGAAAAAACCCCGAGCACAATCAAAACGATATTTAACAGTTCACGAAGTTGCCGGTGCAGGGGGGAGGTCCCAGCCCCATGTTTGAGTTCTTTGCCACCGGCATTCGCAAGGTCGCTGGAAGATTGTGTCATAAAATCAAAGTCGTCCTTTTGATTGTCGAAAACCTCAGATTTGTGGGTATAGCCGCGAAACGACGAATTAGGAAGGGTCAAACATGATCCGTCAAAGTTACTGAATTCTTGACTCCCTCTTTTGTTGTTCTGTACTTTTCGACACAAACGGCATCCGATCGTTATCGCTTTGGAAATTCAATCAACCCAACGTTTCGGTGCAGGGGATTGCCTCCTTTGTTTGAGACCGAATAAAGTCTCGCCCCAACGTTGTCAAAAAAGCCGTACTTCCTTGGGGCTGTGTTTACTTGTTAGGATATTCGTTGTCAGGGCAGGCAGAGACTGAATGGCGGAGTAAACATGGCGACGATACTCGAACCAAAATTATTGACTGCGGAGGAATACGGACGGTTGCCCGATGATGGTCGCCTAACCGAACTTGTACGTGGAACGATTGTCGAAATGAACCGGCCTTTCACATCACACGGCTACCTGTTGATCCGCGTTAGTGCCCTGTTGTGGAACTTCGTAGAACAGCGAGGGCTTGGAAGAGTGGTGGGTGGTGATGCTGGAGTTATTACTCAGCGTCACCCTGATACTGTGCGTGGCCCCGATGTCGCATTCTACAGTTACGATCGAGTCCCGCGTGGACCGCGACCCGTTGGATATTGGCCAGCCAGCCCGGAACTCGTCATTGAAATCCGTTCCAACGATGACCGTTGGAAGGAAATTCACCAGAAAGTCGGTGAGTATTTGAGTGCGGATGTCCTTACAGTCGCTTTGGTCGACCCTGACCCGCAACGGGTGCATTTGTTCTATGCTGATCGAGAATCATTGGTGCTTAACGCGGGTGACCAATTGACTTTCCCAGATATTCTTCCGGGTTTTGAAATCGCGGTAGGAACGTTGTTCGAATAAATGGAGACGATTTGTGACCGAATGTGATTCAATTACGGTCGCTAAAATTGTTCCTTCGAACAAGGGCCGTGTCATCGGGCTTGTTTTAGGTAGTGCGATCTCAATCGCTTTGATCAGTTTTCAGCACCATGAACTATACCACGCGAGGCTGTACGTCGATGTGGCGCGTGTGATGGCGACTCATGATGCCCGAAAGGGGGTTGAGAGGCTTGAAGAGTTTGGACGGCGGTTTACGGCCGACCGCTTTATCGAGAAATCGCATATGCTGGTTGTCCCTGCGAAACTGCGAATGTCCGGTGCCGCCGCACTGAAAGACAAAAAATTGCTCGAGCAGGCAGCCGCTGAACTCAGCGCACAACTTGGCCGCCTGCAACAAACTGTTGATGGTCGTCGCAACGAGATCGTTTCACCTTCAGGGTTGATCTACCCTTTCTCGTGGGATAGCCAGGGAACGATTCGTACGGCGATCGTCTGCGAGAAATGGGACGAGGCGAATCAACTGGCTGACACTGGACTCAAAAAGGCCGAGGAGTTCTGGCAAGACATCGGGGGAACGCCCATGGATCCTGCGCAGGTCATGAATCCAAATTCAAAAGTGACTGTCGCAGACCTCAAGAATATCGAACGAAATTTCCTTGCTTGTCGCGCGTGGGTACGAGCACGAACAGAAAGTTATGAGTTCGCTCTCAAGGATATCCAAAAGTTGCTCGATGAACCGTTAGATTGGCAAACCCCGCAGACGTATATCGTACCGGAAATATTGCTCTTAAGAGCCGCCGTCCAATATCAGCTTGGGCAAACGGAATTGTCGGCGGAAACGTATGCGGATGCGATAAGGTCAACGATCGAGCCTGTCGAATTTGGACCCGCGAAGACCCTTCAAATCCCGCATGGATGGCGTCTTAAAGTCGAACGCTTCATGTCCGTCGAGACGAGTTGGGATCTCTTTCGCGCAGGCAATTTCGGAATCCCAAATTGGTGGGCAAGTCCAAAACCGAAGAATTTTTTTCATATGACGACGACGCTCACTCTTCGCGATAATCATTATGATTTGGTTGACGAAATGATACGCGCACGTCAGATCCAGATAGACAGAGAAATATTGCCATAAAATCGGAACCTTCGATGCCGTAACTGAAAAAGACTCGATGAGTGACAATGTGAATACTTCCCGCTTAATAGGCGACTTTCGCATTCAATTGGCAAATATCATCAGCTGCACTGCAGTTACGATGACAGTTTTATTCCCTGGCTATTGCTTGTGGACGACGCCGTGGGATGCATTCGCGGTCTGCCAGGAGTGCTATCAATTTAGTCCCAGTAAACTGCCTGATCTCACGATGCAAATTGGCCGCATACCATTGCCAGTCTTGGCATTGCTTTTGTTCGTTATCACCGCTGCTCAGACCTTCATTACGTTCAAATTTCGTCCACGAATCTGGGTCGGACTCTTGCAGTTGTGCGTTGCGGCTGGCTGCGTGATTTTTGCCTGGTTGTTGCAACTGGCGTTGCTGGGTTTCCCAATGATCAAGCTTTTTAATGAGTTTTCGTAAAGGTCAAAGACGAGCACAATTACCTTTGTTCGTCTGAAAAGATTGCCAAATTGAACTGATTTCGGCGGAATCAATTCTGTCGCGGCCAACTCCGAAACTTGATCAAAAGACACAATGATCCGCGATTGAATGCTCGACGATTGAGCGGGACACGCTATTCGTTAGCCACCTTCATCGGTAGAATCCCCTGACTGAATTGTCCGTCGTTTATGCAAATGAAATCATGAACATGAACTCGGGCAAAGGCCCGTTAACCACCAGGGCAGGCCCGGTGGGGTTCCAAATCAAAGCGAAACTATGCAATTGCCGATTATTTCTTCTGTTGATCCGATCGTTTCACCCGAGCCAATCGATGGTCCGCCGCAAATGTCGAAGGGGACCTATGCCTTCGTTTCGCTGGGATGTCCAAAAAATCTTGTGGACAGCGAAAAGATGCTGGGAACGCTCGCTTTGGATGGATATTCCCTGGTCAGCGAAGCGGACGGGGCTGATTTTGTTATCGTCAACACTTGCGGGTTTATCGACAGTTCGCGAGCGGAATCGAAGGCTGTTATTCGCGAGATGCTCGACCTGAAGAAGGCGGGGAAGACCAAGGGGGTGATTGTCGCTGGCTGTCTTCCGCAACGATTGGGTCCGGCACTGCTCGACGAATTGCCCGAGATCGATCACATTGTCGGTGTCTTCGGACGCGATGAAATTAATCGGGTTGCAGATCATTTGATCGGCGGAGCTCGTGAACAACGCGAACTGTTCCGTCCGGCACCGATGAAGGCGATGGATGACCGGGCTCGGCTTCGGATCACGCCTCAACACTACGCTTATTTGAAGATCTCGGAAGGGTGTGACCGGACTTGCACTTTCTGTTCGATCCCAAAGATGCGAGGTAAACACATCACCAAGCCGATCGAGATGGTGATTGCCGAAGCTCAGGAGCTCGCCAAAGACGGCGTACGTGAATTGAATATTGTTGCTCAAGACACAACGTATTATGGCCTGGATCTTTACGGTAAGGTGCGACTGGTCGACTTGATCAAGGAACTTGATCAAGTCGACGGGATTGACTGGATTCGGTTGATGTATCTTTACCCGATTCACTTCACGGACGAACTGATCGAAGCGATTAACGATTCGCCGAAAGTGATTCCTTATCTGGATATGCCTCTTCAGCACATTAACGATCAAGTGCTGAAGCGAATGCAGAGAAAAGTGAACCGAAGCCAGACTGAAGAACTTGTCCGCAAATTGCGTGATCGAGTCGACGGTCTTGTCATGCGAACGACGTTTGTCGTCGGGTTTCCGGGTGAAACGGACGAGCAATTTGGCGAACTGAAGCAATTCGTCGAAGAAGCTCAGTTCGAGCGGATGGGCGTTTTCCCGTATTCCTGGGAACCAGACACCCCTGCCATCAAGTTGGACGGACATCTTCCTGAAGAAGTGAAAAATGCCCGGCGCGACGAATTGATGGCATTGCAGCAGGAAATCGCATTCGAATACGGTGATTCGCTGGTTGGCAGTGAAATTGATGTGCTGATTGACGAACAACTGGAAGATGGAATCTGGGTTGGTCGAGGCTACATGGATGCCCCGGAAATCGACGGTGCCGTTTTTGTCAGTGGCGAAGACCTGCAGCCTGGTATGTTCGTCCCGGTTGAGATTGTCCAGCGCAAAGACTACGACCTCGTCGGCATTGCGGTGGAAGACGACGAGTCAGCCTGATGAAGATCATGGGGAAGGGGAGCTGACGCTTTCGGGTCCCCAGTTTTGCAGTCCAAATTTCTCATTAAGCGATGACTCATGAAATACAGCGTATTGACGTGTGTTTGTCTGGCATTCGTGATCAGCAGTGTTTGCGCAGGTGAGAAATTGAAATACCCGGATGCAAAAAAGATAGATCAGGTCGATGAACTGCATGGTGTGAAGGTTCAAGATCCTTATCGCTGGCTCGAAGACGACGTACGACAGTCAAAAGAGGTCGCGGATTGGGTCGTGGCTGAAAATGCGATGACATCCGCTTACCTGGCCGCAATTCCTCAGCGGGATGCCATTAAAAAGCGATTAACGGAGCTTTGGAATTACGAAAAATTCGGTGCTCCTTTCAAGGCAGGGGGGCGGTACTTTTATTTCAAGAATGATGGCCTGCAGAATCAGTCGGTCCTCTACAAACTTGAGTCCTTGAACGCTGATCCCGTGGTGCTGATCGACCCGAACAAATGGTCGAAAGATGGGACCGTCGCTTTGGGTTCAACCTCATTCAGCGACGATGGTCGATTCGTTGCCTACAGCGTGGCTGAAGCCGGTTCAGACTGGAATACGTGGCGTATCCTGGAAGTGGAAACCGGCCGCCAATTGGCCGACGAACTGAAGTGGGTCAAGTTCAGCGGTGCTTCGTGGACACCCGACAACAAGGGGTTTTTCTACAGTCGATATGACGCACCCCCTGAAGGAGCTGCGTTTCAGAAAACGAATCTGAATCAGCAGGTGTTTTATCATCGGATCGGTTCGTCACAATCGGACGATGTCCTAGTTTACAAACGACCTGACGAACCGACATGGGGTTTTGGCACACGCGTCACCGAAGACGGTCGATATCTGGTCATCGAGATCTGGAAAGGGACCGATCACAAATATCGAATCGTCTATAAAGATCTGACCGAGCCTTACGGGATGCCGGTCGATTTAATCGACAACTTTGAGCGAGAATACAGTTTCATCGGAAACGAAGGGACGATCTTCTTCTTTCAAACGGATCTCGAGGCACCCCGAAAACGAATCATTGCCATCGACATTCGCAAACCGCGAGAAATCCGCGAGATCGTACCGCAATCGACGGAAACGCTGGGTGGGGTTGATATTGTCGCGAATATGTTTGTGGCAACATATTTAAAGGATGCGAAGACTCAAGTCAAAATGTATTCGCTGGACGGCGGTTTCGTGCGCGAGGTCGAATTTCCAGGTATCGGTTCAGCAGCCGGTTTTGGTGGTAAACGAACAGATACCGAGACTTTTTATTCTTTTTCAAGCTTCGCAACGCCCCCGACACTTTTTCGTTACGACTTGCTGGCAGGGACCAGTAAAAAATTGCGGCAAGCTCAGGTCAAGTTTAATCCTGATGATTACACGGTCGAGCAAGTCTTTTATCCCAGCAAAGACGCGACAAAAGTGCCAATGTTTATCACTTATAAAAAAGGGATCAAACTCGACGGAACGAACCCGACACTGCTTTATGGATACGGCGGATTTTCGATTTCGCTGACACCGAGTTTTTCAATCGCCCGGATCGGCTGGCTGGAAATGGGTGGAATCTATGCGATGCCAAACCTTCGCGGTGGTGGCGAATACGGCGAAGACTGGCATAAACAGGGGACGAAGCTTCGAAAGCAAAACGTGTTTGACGATTTCATTGGGGCGGCAGAGTGGTTGATCGAGCACAAGTACACAAGTCGCTCGAAACTTGCGATTCAGGGAGGCAGCAACGGCGGACTTCTGGTTGGTGCGTGTATGACTCAACGACCTGACTTGTACGGTGCGTGCCTCCCTGCCGTTGGTGTGATGGATATGCTTCGGTTCCAGAAATTCACGGCCGGCCGCTTCTGGGTCGATGATTTCGGTAGCGCCGACAACGCTGATGAATTCAAAGCATTGTTTGCCTACTCTCCGTATCACAATCTCAAGGCCGGTTCCAAATACCCGGCAACGCTTGTGACCACGGCAGATACCGACGACCGCGTCGTCCCCGGTCACAGTTTCAAATTCGCCGCTCGACTTCAGGCTTGCCAGTCTGGTGATGCTCCGACGCTG
>JBAXBD010000247.1:0-8415 GCA_037142165.1 Schlesneria sp.
GGGATGTTCAACTCCGTGGCGCTCGACCAGGTCGTCGCGACGCATACGAAACAATACTGCCGTCAGCCGTCGTTGGTTCTCTCGATCGACGCCGGTGTCGGATTTCTCTCACGAACCGGAACGATCTCGTACAACCAGGAAGGGAAGCCGATCCCTGCCGAAAATAATCCTCGTCGCGTCTTCGACCGACTGTTCCGGGGAGATCGGGCATCGCTTGCCACGCAAAGGGAACAACTTCAGCGAAGGATCAAGCTGGTCGACGCGGTGCTGGACAACGCCAAATCGCTGAATAAGCAACTCGGTCAGTCGGACCGGGAAAAGATGGATCAATACATGACCTCGCTCGATGAGATCGAGACTCGATTGACCGCATCAGAAAAATGGATCGACATCCCGATCAAGTCGCAGGACTATTCGCATCTGAACCTCGACGCGAATTCCGAGGGAGAACCTCACGAATATTACCGAAATATGTTCGATCTGATCGCGCTCGCCTTCGACGCCGACATCACTCGTTCCGTCGCATTCATGCTCAATCGCGAAGACGGCATGGGTGTCAGCGATACGTTCCCGGTCAAACTGGGCCTGAACCGGACTCATCACAGCCTGTCACACGCCGAAGACAAAGAAGGCCAACTCGCATTCGCCAAGTACGATTTGTTCCTGAGCGAACAAATCGCCTACTTCCTGGGCCGACTACAGCAATTCCAGGATATCAACGGCAGCGTGCTGGATAACTCGATCGTGCTGTACGGCAGCGGAGCCAGCACAACGCATAATCCGACCAATCTTCCAACATTGATCGCGGGTGGAGCAAACATGGGGCTGAAGCACGGAACCCACTGGCGAAAGCCGAACACGCCAATGTCCAATCTTTACCTGAGCATCCTGCGTTCGATGAAGATTGAAGAACCATCATTTTCTGACAGTACTGGCGTCCTGAACGATTCCGTATTCACTCAAGTCTAATGTTAGCCTCCTCGTTCACGATGCAGTCGCGTTCCCAAGCACTAGCTTGGGAACGAGGGAAACGTCAGCAAAGCTGAATCAAGGTCCTACTTCGCAGGTTCAAACGGCAAAGCCGACTTGTGAACACAAAGCCGAAGCTTGCCATCTTTGCACTTTCGGAACACAAAAGTCTTGTCTACCGTCACTTCGTCACCATTAGCATTGGTGAGATACACATTCCCCATGGTGATCGCGATGTCGCCGTGAATCTGGATACCGTTCTCGGCAGCATTGTTGTCATACCGAACTTTCACCCAGTGCTTTAGTGCAAAACCCGTATCTTCGGGAAAGTCTTTGCCGCCACCGACGAAGTAGGAAAGTGCCCCTTCCCTGGTGGGGCGAAAAGTGTTCTTGCCAAACGCCAACGTCGGTTTGAAAAACACCTTTCCTTCGTTGTAGTCATAAAGATCATGAATCACTTGAGTCGCCACAGCTTTGTAGTCGCCCCCTTCTTTGTGGACCTTCCCGATTTTTACGAGTCCATCACACCATGCCTGTTGCGCGGCATTCACTTCGGCTTCGGTGATCGCTTCTTTTTTGACGGGATCTGCTGCGAAACTCGGAGACAACACAGCCAGACAGGCCAATGATGCCAACAGGGTCCGCAGGACTAGTTGTCGCGACGCGGAATTCAACAAATGCATGGCGGACACTCCTGAATAACCACTTGAAACCGGTTCACCAAATGGTGTTCCATGTGTTCAACATAGCCTGATCCATGCCAAATCGCGATTGAGGCAATCAATCCATAACAACGCTCAGATCAACGCTTGCCATTAAGTGCGCCTATCATTTGCAGTTCGTCTTCCCAATACGTCGGTAGTGTGCCCCATGGGTGAATCGTATCCGGCGGCGGACCGACAGCATCTGTCACGAAGACGTAGCCGGTACCTCGATTCCTGGCGAGTCGCAATTGTTTGCCAAATGTAGCACTGGTGTGAACCAGCATTGCAAATCGATCGGAGTGATAATTTGACATCCAGGCTGCGGGCACTGCTGCCGCATAGGGGGCTTTCTTTTCGTTGTTTTCATGGATGATCACAACATCCATAATCGGACCATCCGCACGCTTGACCAGATAGTCCTCGACGCAATTGTTGCCGGGATTGCCGATGACCAGCGCCTTGGGATTGATCGAACGGATATGCTTCCGAAGAGGTTCGTAATACGAGACAATCGCAGCTCCGTCAGATGTCTGCTCGTCGATGAAAATTCCGTGTAATTGTGGGTACAGCTTGAACCAGTTCGTCACATTTGTTTTGGCAGTTTCGAGTGACGCCGCGCCGTGTGCATTGGCGTAATCAGAGGTAATGTAAGCAATGACTGTCAGCCCTTTCCTGGCTGCTCGTCCGATCACATCCGCATAATTCGAATCGACGGTGGACCCTACGTTTCCGCTGTTGATGTTGGCGATGGCAACGATTTCGATGTGGTCTTCAGGAGCGTGAGAATCAATCAACCGGTTCCAGGTTTTCAGTCCTTCACCTGCGGGATAAAAGTAAGCAGGGACCAGCAACTTCGTCGTCGGCTTGCGATCTGCTTTGGCATCATCAGCAACCGCAGAGTGACTTGCGACATGAGTCATCATGCAAACGCAGCCATCAGCAAAAACCTGACGAACCATAATATATTCCGTGGTGAACTGTCATTTTCGGGTTAGGTGTCAAATAACAACAGGGTTGTTGACCCAGCCCCCTCGCCGCCACACAACTATCCTAAGAGCACTGCTTGACCGAAGAGGGTCAAGCAGTGGCACAAGACTGTTTATCACTTGAAGCCATCAACGAATTTCGAGTTGTCGTTCCAGTAGTCCCTTCGTCTGCTGCTCGCTTTCTTCGTCATGCGGTCGATACCCGATCGCGGAATAGGCAGCGTAACTCGTCCAGAGGAATGCGGTTTTTCCGTTCAAGGTCAGCACGGCCTTGGGAGGCTCACCCTTGGGAGCCGAAACTTGTTCCAATTGTGCCGCAAAAATCACTCGCGGATTCTCGCCCGATTCGGTCGAACGAGCGAACTTACCGATCACCGGCGAATCAATTTCAATCTCAACGAAAGCGGACTTCAGAAACACCGGCGAATCAACCGTCAGCAGATTTCCACCCTCTCCAGTCGGAATGACAGTCGCATCAAAAAGAACCCAGGCATTTTTGTCGAGACTTGCCATTCTCAGCGGCTCAGACTGACCCGGCCTGGCGTTCGCAAGAGTCTCTTCCAGGAACTCGGTCAATGAGCTTGCGGCGAAGTTTGCAATCGCCGTCGCCTCACGGCTGTTCCGGCGAATGTCGTCGGCGGTCTGGTCCTTTCGCCCAAGCAGATCCACTGCCAGACGAGCCTTTTCTAATTCTTTTGCTGCCGTGGCAAAGTCACCCTCCTTGATGGCGACCATTCCTTTATCGGCTGAAGCGGCGACCGTTGCTTTCGCCGTTTCAATCCGATGCCGATTCATTAAACCACGAACCGTAAAAATACTCACCACAAGGATTGCAGCGGCCACTAATCGCAAGGGAGTAAATATTGGGGAACGAGGCTCACGCAACAGCTCCGGTTCGGCAGGAATGGCGGTCGGTGTCGCACGACCAGCGTCCGGTTTTTTACCGCTCGCCGGCTTGGTCGGATTGAGCGCTGGAATATCCTGAACCACGGTATTCGCCGAAGTTTGAGTCCCCCTCGATTCGCCCCCCTTCTTCGGCGATGTACTTTTCGGCGAGGGCTTTGGGAGTGGTCGAGGATAAACGTTTAAAGGGAGCACAAAAACAGGACGGGAACAATTGGGGCAAGTCGGCTTCTGATAATTTCCCGCCCGCTGACCAACGACTTTCCCGCCACAGTCGCATTCCACCTCAAATGGTTCAGGAGGTGGCGGCAGTGGTTTTTGAAAAAGAGATGTCGTCCGACTCAACCAACCAGCCATGAGTCACCGTAATCGCCGCAGGAATGGGAACTGCGCAATTATTAGCTTGAACACGGCAAACGTCAAAGGGACAGAAGTTCGTCCGTTTGATCGAATCGACCAGGGTTGTTTCGCCGAGCGGCTGAGAGGCGCGATATTCTCTGGATCCAATGCGAACTTACATTGATTTATTGACAATTCTGTGGTCTTCGCCTCAATTCAGAAGTAAAATATGTTTTGGCCTAAGTAGAAAACCGGAGCTATTTGAAAAATGCCCACGTTTGCTGAACGAATCACTGTCAATAGTACTCAATGCGGTGGTCGGCCGTGTGTGCGCGGAATGCGGATTCGAGTTAGCGATGTCATTGACTTACTGGCAAATGGACTCACCGCAGAACAAATCATCTTGGAATTACCCGACCTGGAGCTGGACGATATCTTTGCCTGTTTGAAATACGCAAGCCGCCGTATTTCGCATCCCGTGTTGATAACATGAAGATTTGGGTGGACGCACAACTGCCCCCCGCAATTGCTGCGTGGGTTACTGTCACGTTCGGAATCGATACGCAATCGGTTCGAGATCTGGGTTTGCGCGACGCCGACGATGCACAAATCTTTCAAGCAGCTCGTGACGCTGACGCGCTCGTGATGACCAAGGATTCGGACTTTGTAGAACTCGTGCAACGCTTGGGGATGCCTCCACAAGTTCTGTGGGTGACCTGTGGAAATACGACGCATTCTCGCCTGAAGCAGATTCTCCTGAAGTGCCTTCCACAGGCAGTGGAATTGCTTCAGCAAGGCGAACCAGTCGTTGAAATCAGCGATTCACCATAAATAATTTACCGAGATTTCACGATCGACGGTTCGTTGCAAGTCCCTCCACCAACCGCAGAGGTTGGCGACAGTATGACCAGTCGTTTGATGCGACAGTTGAGACTCCACGGTGTGGAGGAAGTCCCCGGTCGTCTGGTAACGCTGAAATATAAAACGCCGTTCTTGAGAGCGCCTTGATAGACTTTTCTTTCGCTGTCCGTGTTTCCCAACGGTTTGCCCGACAAGGCTGAAACAACGGAACCCAATATGATCAAAGCCGGAAACACAAGACTCAGGCAGAGTAATGAAACGATTGCAACGTCATGCCATAACGCACTGGGCTTCGGATTTTTGAACAAGGAAGACAAGAAAAGGACCTCCAAATTCGGATCTCCATTGCCCATTCAGGGCAAATCGGTTTTATTTGAATCAACCCGGGGCGGCGCTCGAAGACGAGCTTGCCCCGGGCTGGTTTCTGTATCCCCTTCGGGGAAAAGAAGAGGGGCTACTCTAAATACGTTCCCTTCCCCGCTCCGGCTTCGTATTCTGCGGCTAACTCGTCGGCGGCTTCTTTGGTCAACGCGCCAGCTTCAACTCGGGCGGCGAGTTGTTTTCGATATGACTCCAGCAATTGTGCCTTGTCGTATCTGGCAAACAGCAGCATGTCGCTGATGCGGCTTCCCTGCACCAGCTTCGTCACGTGATAGCGGCCGTCGCTGTCGATCACGACCTGGGCTTCGTTCGGATTTCCAAAGAGGTTGTGATGGCTTCCCATCACCTCTTGATACGCACCCGTCAGGAAGATGCCGAGATAATAGTCTTCGCCGTCCTTCCACTTGTGGAGTTCCAGCGTGTCTTTGACATCTTTCAAATCCACGAATTTGTCGATCTTGCCGTCACTGTCACACGTCACATCGACCAGCGTCGCATAGTCTGACGGCAATTCGTTAAGCCTGTGAATCGGCACGATCGGGAAAAGCTGTTTGATCGCCCAGCTATCCGGTGCCGACCGGAAAAGCGAAAAGTTACAGAGATATTTCTGAGCCAGAATCGTCTTCAGAGCTTCGAATTCATCGTCAGGAAAACTGTCTTCTTCCGATTCTTTCAGTGCTCGCGCGCAAGTTTCCCAGAACAGAACTTCACCCTTCGCCCGGTCTTCGAGACTGATCAGACCCAGGTTAAATTGAGTGTGCAGTTCGTCTTTATGTTCCAGTGCGTCGTGATAGTACTCGGCATAATTCTTGCCGTTGATCCCGTCGAACAATTCCTTGAGTTCTGTGATGACCTGAGGATCATCATCGTCGATCGTCACTTCTGGCTTATCTTCGGCAAAGGTTTCAATTTCGTCGCGGATCGAAGTGATGAAGACCGTGTGATATGCGGTCATGAATCGACCGCTTTCGGTCACAATATTCGGGTGCGGTACATCTTCGTCGTCACAGACTCCCTTCACCACATAGATCACGTCGTTCGCAAATTCCTGCACGGTGTAATTGACACTCGATTCAAACCTAGTCTGCGAGCCGTCATAGTCGACACCCAACCCCCCGCCGATATCCAGGAACTCAATCCCGCACCCAATCTGTCGCAACTTCGCATAGACGCGAGCTGCTTCCTTCATCGCATTTTTGACTCGTTTGATGTCGGTAATCTGCGAACCGATATGGAAGTGAAGTAACTTCAGCCGATGATCGAGTTTTGTTTCTCTGAGCAACCGGACGCAGTCGAGCAGTTCTGACGTGGTCAATCCAAACTTGGCGGACTCGCCACCCGACGACGCCCATTTGCCTGACCCGCGTGAATAGAGTTTCGCTCGCAAACCGATCCAGGGAGCGACCCCGGTCTGCTGGGCCAGCTTGATCACCATTTTCAGTTCGTTCAGTTTCTCGACAATGATTGTGACGCGTTTGCCTGCCTGAACGGCCAGCAGCGCCGTCTTCACGAACGCCTCGTCCTTAAAACCATTGCACAGCAGCAGCGACTCTGAAGTCTGATCCTGCGCTACGGCGGCATACAATTCTGCTTTGGAACCACACTCCAGACCGACGCGACAACGGCTGCTGTCTCGCAAGAACTCTTCCACGACTTCACGCCGGGGATTGACCTTCATGGGAAAGACCGGGTAATGCTGACCTTGAAATCCGTACTGTGCAATCGCGGCCTGATAGGCCGCAGACAGAATCCTTAACTGGCTGGTCAACAGTTGAGGGAAACGGATCAAGAGCGGTAACTGCATTTTCTGTTTGGCAAGCAGGTCATCGACCAACCCTTTCAGATCCACGTATCGGGGATCATCCTTGGCCGGATGAACGATAATATTCCCCTTGGGATTGATGTCGAAATAACCAGCGGACCAGTTCTCGACACCATAAACCTGTTGGATTCGCTGCAGAATTTCGTCGTTCATGACGCAGGCCGATAAAAAAGGATGAAGGAGGAAGGATGAATCAGAATGGATGAAGAGGATTCTTGACGGCTTTTTCAGCCTTCATCCTTCCTCCTTCATCCTTTCTTTCAGGTGCATGCCCAGGGAAGGGGTTTCCCTTCGAGGCCCGCTCGCAGATTTTCAACGGTCATCTGCATCATGCGATTTCGAGTTCGGTTCGACGCGCTTCCGAGATGCGGTGTGATGACCACATTTGTCAGCCCCAATAAGGGATGATTGCGCGGCAATGGTTCGGGTGACGTGACATCCAGTCCCGCACCGGCAATTCGCTTTGAGTTCAACGCCGCGAACAACGCATCGTGATCGACGACGGGGCCACGAGCGATATTCAGCAGGATACCCGTTGATTTCATCAGTCCGAATTCACGCTTACCGATCAGATTTGTCGTTTCGGGGGTCAATGGGCAATTCAGCGAAACAAAGTCCGACTGACGCAGGAGATCGTCCAGCGATGCGTAAGTAACACCCAACTCACGCTCAGCGTGCTCGTCCCGCTTCCGGTTGTGATAAAGGACCGTCATGTCGAAAGCCAACGCTCGTTTCGCGACCTGACGTCCGATGCGACCGAGTCCCACAATCCCGAGCGTACTTCCTGAAACTTCGTAGCCAATGAGTTGCGACGGATCGTAATGAGTGAACTCGGGCGAACGAGCGAAATGATCGCCGACAACCACATTACGAGCGGTCGCCAGCATCAGTGCCATCGTCATGTCAGCAGTCGACGCATCGAGACAACCTGGCGTATTTCCAACAGGAATTTTTCGCGCCTTCGCGGCAGCAACATCGATGTGATCGACACCGACGCCATGATTACTGACCACTTTCAGATTGGGTACCCTGTCCATGAGATCGCCGCCAACATGCGGATGGCCATAAGTGATGATCCCTACCGCCCTGGTCAGCGCCGTCGATTGCGAAGACTCGTCCCACTCCAGGATTTCAAATTCAGGACCGAGCATTTCCCGCAACGCAGGGGGTAATCCGTCGCCCATGACCGGAATTGTTGTGTCAGACATCGGATGCTTTCTCAAAGGGGTGTTCATCACATCGTGTGTTGGAGAGTTACATCGCGGCTCGGCGACCTGGTTTTTGTTTGACGACACTTTCATTACCACAACCCGCCGAAGTGGGAAGCATCTTGCCGGGACTGCAGCGTCCGGTCGGATTGAAACAGTCTCGAATGGACCTCATCACCGCCAGGTCTTCGGGGGCAAACAGGCGATCCATGAAGCTGATTTTCTCGACACCGATTCCATGT
>JBAXBD010000248.1:0-8404 GCA_037142165.1 Schlesneria sp.
AAAGCTGGCAGATGACACCTTGCGGAAAATTATAAGCTTCAATTTGATTCGAAAGCGCAAGCTGACCGATCCGGGGAACCAATCCCCAGTGGCCACCGATCACTCGCCGGACCAGGCCCGCGTGACCAAGATGGTTTAGTCCACGAGACTGACCATCCCCCTGACCCGCTCCGTAAACCAGTGTCAAACCGGTCGGGCTTCCGCTTGCTAAAAACCGACGTTCCAATGCGGCGGTCAGCGATTCTGGGTGTGCCGCACCGACAAAGCCTCCACAGGCCATTGTGGCCCCGTCCGGAATCTGGGCGACGGCTTCATCAGCGGAACACAACAGGCTGTCGATCCGGCTCATTAACCCCACCAGCCTCCGTTCACGTGGATTGTCTGACCAGTGACATAGCTTGCCAGGTCGCTACACAAAAACAGAATCACGTTGGCGATTTCATGAGGTTCACCAAATCGATTTAAGGGGACATTGGCAAGCATCTGCTCGCGAACACTTTCGGGAATCGTCTGCCCCATTTCCGTCAACACGACCCCCGGTGCAACAGCA
Organism: Schlesneria sp.; assembly: GCA_037142165.1. Classification (GTDB taxonomy): domain Bacteria; phylum Planctomycetota; class Planctomycetia; order Planctomycetales; family Planctomycetaceae; genus Schlesneria. The sequence goes on from JBAXBD010000248.1 coordinate 551, forward strand.
TTCACTGTGATTTTTCGCGGTGCCAGTTCCTTGCTCAAGACCTTTGTTAAGGCGATGACACCCGCTTTCGCGGACGAGTAATTGGCCTGTCCGAAAAAACCCAGCACACCGGAAATCGAGGCCATGCTGACAATCCTTCCGCCAACCGCCAATCTTGACTGCGCCGCTTTGCACACGTTGTAAACGCCCGTCAGATTGGTATCGATCACGTCCGACCATTCGTCGTCGGACATATTCTTGAAAGATCGATCGCGAATGATCGCCGCATTGTTGATGACAATGTCGAGTCGCTCAAATCGCTGTACGACTGCATCCAGCATGACATCTAAAGCAGCTCGATCTCGAACATCGGCCGGCATGGCAATCGCCCGATCACCAAGTACTGTCGCGGCAGACTTTGCCAGGTTTTGATTGATTCCCTCACGGTCCTCGAAATAGTTCAGGACGACCGTCGCCCCCGCAGCATGTAACGCGGTTGCGGTGGCCAGTCCAAGCCCGCGGCCTGCGCCCGTCACGACCGCCACTTTGCCTGTTAAATCGATGAAATTCATACCGCTTTCTCTCGCGAGACGGAGGAGTTCGATGAGATGCTGAAAATTAACCTCGACTACAAAACGCAGCCGAGGTCATTGTCGGGTCATCCGGGGGACTCGGTCATCAGGCTGTCATGATGCCCTGTTTTTCGAGATACGCAATCACCTCGTCGGAGAGTTGATCGATATTTTTATTGTCGGAATCGAGAACCAATTCCGGGTTGAGGGGAGCTTCATACGGATCAGAGATCCCGGTGAAGTTCTTGATTTCGCCAGCACGCGCCTTCTTGTAAAGACCTTTAGGATCTCGCGCTTCGCATGTTTCGAGCGAGGCATTCACAAAGACTTCCACGAATTCGCCCGCTGGAATGATCTCCCGCACTTTGTCACGGTCAGAACGGTACGGCGATACAAACGCGGTCAATGTAATGCAGCCGGAGGCGGCAAAGAGTTTTCCAACTTCGCCAATTCGCCGGATGTTCTCGGTTCGATCGTCTGCCGAGAAAGTCAAATTCTTATTTAATCCCAGACGAATATTGTCACCGTCAAGGACGAACGTATGCTTGCCACGTTGATGAAGCTTGTCATCGACAGCGTTGGCGATCGTGCTCTTTCCACAGCCTGAAAGGCCGGTAAACCACACGACGGCTCCTTTATGACCATTTAATTTCCAACGGTCTTCTTTTGACACCGCGTGAGTGTGCCAGGTGACGTTGGTAGCCTTCTGCTCGGTCATGGATAGCAACCTCGAAAAATTCGCCTAAGCCGGAAGATTCAACAGCCCGACGTGCGGCGAGGGTCTTGCGTTGTTCTCCCTCGCTGCACGTCGGGCTATCGATTGACTGCGTGACAACACGACCAGCAAAGTGTAAGGATCAGGCAAAACGGTTGGAAGCTTCGATCGTTTTCAGCTTGGAACCGAGGATGTTGTCAGTTTTTGTTGAGGACACCACCGGCCTGCACAAGATGTCCGAAAGCACGGGCTGAAGCCCATGCTGCGAATTACGTCATTCGGCGGGGACGGCCAACGCAGGAACTGAATCGAGAGCGATTGATGAAAGGAAGTCAGTGACTTTCGATCGATCCACTTCCGTGATCGCACCGAATGGGGGTGCCAGGTGATCGGAACAAATCCCCGCAATCGCGAGAGCCGACTTGAGTCCCCGCAAATAGCCTGAGGGGCCGTCTCCCAGGACGTTGTACAGACCACCGAGTCGAGTCACATCGGCCTGTAATTGTTCGATCACGGCTTGATCGCGACGCTCTGCCGCATGAAAAAGGCTGACGAAAAGCTGTGGACACAGATTGGCACCGCCGTTAACACCCCCGTCGCCCCCCATGAGCACGGATTCTGCCGTCAGGTGTTCGGGGCCGATCAGGAATGTCCAATCAGGACGAACCTGTCGCAGTTCAAGCAGTTTTCGATAGGCGTTAATGTCTCCTGCACTGTCTTTTAAACCACAAATGTTTTGATGCGTTGTCAGGCGTTCGACCGTCTCAAATGACAGCGACAGCTTCACGCACGAGGGCATGTTGTAGACGAAGAGCGGCAGCGGCGACTCTTCTGCGAGTTCTAGCAGGAAATTGCCGACCTCGATCTGCCCAACCGAGAAGTAGAAAGGGGGCGCTGCGACAATCGCGCTTGCGCCAACTCCCTGGGCGAATTGGGATAATTCCAACGCCTCTTCGATCGAAGTATCCGTGACACCAACGAGCACGGGAATTCGACCCGCAACCAGTTCGCATGTTCGTTCTACCAGTTCGTATCGCAGTCGGTAGGAAAGACTGGGAGCTTCGCCAGTTGTTCCCAGCACAAACAGTCCGGCCACACCCGCTTCGATTTGATGAGCGATCAGCCGTTCCAAACCCGGATGATCCAGCCCGTTCCGTCCGTTTAATGGGGTCACCATCGGCGGGACGATTCCTCGAATTCGTGGCAGAGCTGTCGTTGGCGATTGTGATGGCAACACAGATGAAAACTCCAATAACCTTTTTCGAACCAGGAGATCAGAACCAAGTCTATCGACCATCGCGCAAAATCACGTCGTCAATTCCTTGATTCCCATGATTTCTGAATCAAGTCTCTGCCGATCTTCGCGAATTTGCCGTTTTGCAAAGCGGCTGACTGCAAGACCAACCAGCAAAATCGTCAACGTTCCCACGACGATGATCATGTTGTCGTGAAATGGACTGACCAGCCATTGGGCCTGATGTGCGACCAAAAACTCTTTGCAAAGTGGTGAAAACGTCATCCAGGCAATCACCGTCACACCCGCTGCAACACCCAATGCGGCATGTTTTGACGTTGCCCGCCGCGAGAGCAACCCCAGCAGAAACAATCCCAGCATCCCTCCGCTGAAGATTCCAGCGAGCTTCCACCAGACATCCAGGGCCGTTTTGACCTGAATCATGGCCAGTGCCGCGAAAATGCTGAGTGCCCCCATCACGAACGTCGACAAATGGAGAACCAGCATCGATTCTCGTTCGCTGGCCTCTGGTCGAAAATATCGCCGGTGAATGTCACAGAGGTATAGCGTCGCGCAGCAGTTCAGATTGGAATCCATCGCAGCGGAAAAAATCGCCGCCAGAACCAGCCCCATCAGCCCCGGCGGCAATTCGGTACCAATAAAGTGGGGAAAAACGGCGTCCGGCTTGATACCGTCCGGCAATGCACCAGGGCGTTGGCTGTACAGTACAAATAAAGCCGTTCCCATAAAAAAGAACGCAGCACTCAACGGGATGAAGCAGAGGCCCCCCATCCAGACACTGCGACCTGCGTCTCCATCGGATTTGGCAGTCGCGTAACGCTGGATATAGCCTTGATCGATGCCGAAGTTCTGCAGATGGGTGACCATGCCATACATCAGCACGACCCAAAAGGTCGATTCAGAAAGGCTGGCTCCAAAACTGCCAAGGCTGAATTTGTGATTATGGGCCGCCACTCGGAAAAGTTCCTGTGCACCACCATCGATTTCCAGCACGACGGCAATCAGGCAGATCGCCACTCCAGCAACAAGCACGGCCGACTGAACAACGCCGGTCCAGATAACTCCTTCCGTCCCGCCAAAAAGGGGATAAATCGTGATAGCAATACCACTGATCACGATGATGGTGCTGACATCCAGGCCGACGAGTGGTGCCAGGGCGAGGGCCAGCAGATACAGAATCGTCCCCAGCCGTGCGAGCTGCGTCAGCAGGAAGCAGACGACTCCATAAGTTCGTGCCCATGGGCCAAATCGAGCTTCAAAGTGTTCGTAGGCCGAGACTTGCCCCGAGCGACGGTAAAATGGGACGAAGTATTTGACCGAAATCCACGCAGCCAGGGGCATCGACAGCGCAAGGACGAAGGCGTTCCAATTGTGTTGATAGGCTTTTCCCGGGTTCGCAATAAAACTGATGCTGCTGATGTAAGAACCGAAAATCGACATGCCGACCGCCCAGCCGGGTATCGCGCGACCGGCCGACATGAATTGTTCTGAGGAACTGGCTCGCCTGGCGAACCAGCAGCCGAAACCAACCACGCTGATCAGATAGACAGTCAGCACAGCGAGGTCCAGCGAACATTCGGGAAACATGAGGGGTCCTGAGATAACCAAATCGCAAGGTGATTTTCGAGAGGAATCGGCACAAACGGGCTGTTCGACTCCTGGTCCATGCTATACTCATCAGTCAAAATCGCAAAACGCAACCGACGATTTCAAAAAACGTCCCATTTGAAATTTTTTGGCAAAATCAGCGCTTGCAAGCGCTTGGTCTGCCTGCGTAATCTTTTTGGACATCAAGTTGGAATTTTGTCTCACAGTGTAAAAATTTGGCGTATATTTCTTGTTTAATGGCGAATTTCTGGTCCGCACGGCCCAGATAGGTGTTTATGTGACCAATGGATGATCGGTCGCCGCGAATGTTGAGAACAGGCTCATCAGTCGCGGACAATTGTTTTTGAAATCCTTCCGCACGGTTCGGCGAAAAAAAGGCGACTCACATGGTACTTCGATCTTGGTTGGCATCGGTTTTCGGACGCTTGAAAGTTTCGTCGACTCGTGCGCGAAGTCGCAAGCGAAGGACGATTCAATCGTCGGCAACACATGTCGTCGAAATGCTCGAACAGCGAAAGATGTTGACCAATTTGATCGTGACGACGCAATCCGGAAATAACACGTTCAATATTAACGAAGAATACACGATCTATCCGTATCCGACCAACAGTACGCCCGCCTTCACCGCAGTGACAAACATTTTTGTGAGCGACCCGAACACCGCCACGTCACCTCCTTTCCCCCAATATTTCCCCGGTAACACTTCGATCACGGGGGGGAATACGAATAATGCTTTTATCGTCGTCAATAGTGGTGGTCAGGATGTTTTGGAGGTCTGGAACCCATACGCCCTTGATGCTGCGGTCAACCCAACTTTCCGTTTGACGGTGACTTCGACGGATAACCTCGGCAATACGGGGACAATAACGGTTACGATTAACCTCATACCACATACCGTCCAGTATCTGAACCAAACCCAATCCGAGCGTGCACCGGTTGTACCCCAGTACCCATACGGACAAAATCAGTACCCAGACGGATCAGGGGCGAGTGCAGGACAACTGGGACCCATCAATCCCTACAGTACGGCCTCCAATCAAATCATCCAGGGTGGTGACGATTTTAACAGTTCCCCCAGTACCTACCCGGGGATACCGTCCGGGGCTCCGCTGAATGGAACTCTGGCCATTTCGCATGCCGGTGCGAACGTACTGCACGTTGCAGCAAACAGTGCTGTCGGTACTGTTGTGGGCAAAGTGACGGCAGTTTCACCCGATAGCAATTTATTCACGTCAAATCTCACATACAGCTTCGTCGGAAACGTCCCAGGGAGAGACGCCACCCATCCAGCGTTTTCTATCGATTCTTTTACCGGCACGATCAAAGTCCTCGACCAGGCCTATTTGAATTTTGAAGATCGAGCGACGCCGAACACGATTGCTCCAAACGAAGTCGGGAACTTGGGTCAGGGCGGCTTGAAGATTAACGTATCTCCGCCATATCAGGACGTGATGTTTGCCGTTCAGGTCCGAGCCACTGACGCAGTCGGTAATTTCTCGCAGACTGCGGTTCCAGACAGCCTGATTAACAACTTTACGAAAAAGCCGATTAACGGTAACCCGATTGGTTCCAACGGCACCAAAACAACAGACACATTTCTATTTATCAGAATGCTTGATGTCGGCAAGACGCTCCCCACCCTCGTCAACGCCACAACAAATTTGAGCGTTACTGAAACCGCGAAGAACTCCGACAGCGTCGGTTACTTTAACATGGATAACCGGCCTTCAAACACCCCTGGTTACATTCCTAACTTCTTTACTCCGGCAGGTGGATCGGTTCGAGTTGCCAGCGCAGGGTTTAATACACTCCAGCCACAAGAGCGATTGAGTTACTCCATCATCGGTGGTAACACCGGCAATGCTTTCGCGATCAATCCAGATACTGGTGAAATCACGGTCAATAACGCGGCCGCTCTCAGTTATCTAACACAGAACTCCTATAACCTTCAGATCAAGATCACCACCGACAATCCAGACGCTGATGTGCTTGGTTACGCCCAGAACGTCGCTCCCCTCTCGGAAACCGCGAATCTGCGTATTACCGTGAACCCTGGCGTATTGCCGGTAAACGTCGCCTCATCCTTCAACTTTACGATTCCAGAAGCGTCGAAGGATGGAACGTTCGTCGGTAAGGTGGTTGCCACCGACCTGGACACCCAGGTCCCCGCATCGGCTGGAGGACCGGGCGTTCTCTCGTACAGCTTCCTCAGCGGCAACACAATCACCATCGGCGGTAAGACATATGGTGGAAACGTGGGCGACCCGTTCAACCAGGGGATTTTCGCGATCGACAGCAGCGGAAATATCACTGTGAAGAACAATGTCCCGGGGCAAACTAATGCCGCCGTGCTCGATTATCTCAATCAGAATGCGTTTTCCTTAAGTGTCCTCGTAACGAACACATTCCTTGGCCAGACGACGACTGGGAACACCGTCGTGAATATCAATCTCACCAAGATTGATACGACGGCTCCGGTGATCACACCAGGAAGTGCGACGATTGCTGAACGCTCGGCCAATGGAACTGTCGTTGGACAAGTCAATGCGAAAGCAGGTCAATCAGACTTCAACATCGTCAGTTATTCGATCATCAGCGGCAATCTCGGCAATGCATTTGCAATCGACAATGCCGGGCAAATCACCGTCAATAACTCGGGCGCTTTGAACTATTACGGCGCGAATGGCCTTCCAAATAAGCCGTTCACGCTGGGTATTAAAGTCGTTGACAACGGTACTCCGTCCCCTTTGACGGCAACAAGCACCTTTACGGTCAACCTGACACAGGTCAATCTCCCTCTGTCGATGTCAAATCAGAACTTCAAAGTCAACGAATATACCCCGTTCCTCGGGACGGGGACTACGGTTGGTTCCTACGTCGGTACAGTCTCGATTTCTGACCCCGATAACCCTCCTGTCCCTCCCACCGGTCAGACCTTCACAATTGACGGTGGTAATTTCGGTGTCGGCAGCGTAGTCAGCGCATTCAGCATCGACAACAACGGCGTGATCACCGTCGCTGACCCGACGCAACTTGTCGTTGACGTCAATCCATCGTTCTCACTCATCGTGACCGTGCACGAAGCTGGCGTCCCTTCCTATGCGACGACGGCAACCATGACGGTGACCCTGACTCCGCAGCAGGACGCGCCTGTTCTTTCACCACAAGTTTTCAACGGGCTTCCTGAGCACAGCCTGACTGGTGTGACTGTCGGGAATGTCATTGCCAGCGCCCGCGACAACCTCGGGGGACCGTTGGTCTACTCGATTACCGGCGGAACTCCAGCATCCGCAACGAGCGCATTTGCGATCGACCCGAACACGGGCAAGATTACTGTGGTCGACCCGCATTTGATCGACTTCGGTAAGTCACCGCAGTTCAAGCTGAACATTACTGCGACCGACACAACGGGTTCCATCTACTCAACGACCGTCACTGACACGGTCAACTTGGTTCCGGGTCTCCCTTCGCCACCAAAGTTGATCCAAAACCTGTCTGTGCCACTCAATGAGTTTACTCCGAACTTAACACCAGTGATTACCGATGCCGCAACGGGCGGAACAGGGTCTTATACCTATTCGATCATTAGCGGTAACACCCAGAATGCCTTTGCGATCTCATCCGCAGGCGTGATCTCGGTCAATAACAGTGCCGCACTCAATTATGTGAAGAACCCGGTCTTTACCTCGAAGATTCAGGTCACCGATGGCTCAATACCTGTGATG
>JBAXBD010000249.1:0-8382 GCA_037142165.1 Schlesneria sp.
CTTTAATCCGCAGAGCGGCGACCGGCCGCCGCTTTGCGAGTTGAAATCGGGTTGGTTCAAACGAATTTGGGGCAGCGGCATTTTCCTGTTGGAAAATCCTGCGAAGAGGTGGCGCACAGCTGAAGCCCAAGCTACGGAAACTTCTCGCTACTTCGGCTTCTGGACGCGGGTCGCGCGATGGGTTAGCGATTCAAACATCGCTCCTCCGAGATTTGCCAGGCTGAATTCAGGTAGAGGCATTCCGCGTCCGCCGTTCAGCAGTGAAGCAGAAATTCCTTTGAGAAATCGAAAAGGGGCCAGAATCCGTTTTCCAATGGGAACCCGAGCCTCTTCCCCCGTTGCTTGAAACAGCAGTAGCGTCACGTCGTCGTCTGTCAGATTGCCCGGGCAAAGTGATGTAACTTTGGTGACGATTTTTTCCAGCAACGTTTCGGGGTGGTCTCCATCCAGTGTGGATACGATATCGAGGAACGCCTGTGAGCCAAGGAACTCGCCTTGCGAATCACGCGACTCAATGAAGGCATCGGTGTGGAATAATACGAGATCACCGACGTCGAGCATTAATTCGAGCTCGCCGTAATTCCCGTCTTCGAAGATCCCCAATGGCAGGTCGCTGGGACCACACAGGTGGCCCGCTTCGTCATGAAGGGTTTCAAGCAGCCGCCATTTCTGGTCGCTTGCTGTATAAATCAAAGGATGAGGGTGACCGGCATTGCTGAATGTCAGCCGCCGCGTCGGTGCCAGAAACGTCGCGACCACCGCCGTCGCGAACCCGCCGTAACTTGCCAAGGTCGCAAATTCATTGTTCATCGACGATACGAATTTGACCTGCTGAATATGGTTCACGTATCGGCGCATCAGCATTCGCAAGTCGTTCGCGATTTTTGCCACTGCCGAACCATGTCCGCTGACATCCGCCAGCATTAACCGAGTGATCCGACCCGTTGCACAATTGGAAACATAGTAAACATCACCGCCACTTTCTGCCTGCTGATACGGTCGGCTATAAACCCATGCGTCCAAGCCTGGCAATGTGACATTTCGAAAGGTGGCTTTATTACCGCCCCAAATCTCCATACAGGTCATGGAATGAGCCGGGTCTGTCGATTCAGGGAGTATTTCGGACATAGCGATATCAATTCCGTCGGCTGGCCAAGACGGCCATTCGTTCACATTACGGCCGACAGCCCTTTCCTTTGCTCCGGTTTGCCTTCATCCAAGAAACGGTCAACGATCCCACGACGAGGGTGCGAAAGCAAAGACAATTTGCCACAGACGAACACGGATTCACTCAGATCATTGCAAAGAGGAAAATACTCTCAAAGGAGTTGTTCAATTATTTGCCTCGGAATTTGTTCCTCTTTATCTGCGTGGTTCTGTGTGTATCTGTGGCTGGCTTCGTTTGACTTGAGTTGATACGGCAAGGAGGTCATCACGTCTTGGCGGTCAATTCCTTATAAACATGCTCAATATTTTCGGCTCGTTCGCGAACAGAAACTCCAGCCCATTCTTTATACCACGGCAGATCGATGGTTTTCTTGATTTCGTCGAGATTCTTTCCGGCGGTGATCCCTTCCTGCACTGCTTGACGAAGTTCGACAAAATATCGCCTTTGAGTTTCGACGAGTTTTGAATCGCTTCGCTCGCCATGACCTGGGCAAACCATCTTGATGGGCATTTTTGACATTTCGGTCAGAACCGAAATCCAACTCGAGGTGTTGCTTTCGCCGGTATAGTTGAAGGCACCATTCACGCAGCTATCGCCGGTAAACAAGATGCCATGCTTGGGCAACCACGCGACGGCATCACCAGGAGTGTGTCCGTGGCCGATGTGGATCAGTTCGACTCGTTGCTTGGAATCTTCGATGATCATTTTCTTTGGAAAGTAGACCGAAGGTATTCCATATTTCAGCTTTCCGTATTCGCCAGGCTTTTCCTGTTTCTGCTTATCAAATGAAGTGATTCCCTTATTCACAAACTGTTCACGACTCGATTCGGCCGCGATCGCACTGGCTCCATCGGCGATGAATACAGGATTGCCGTCGGCATGATCGCCGTGCCAGTGAGTATCAAAGACGTACTTAATCGGTTTGTCTGTCGTCTTGCGGATTTCCTTAATTAATTCTTCGGCTTGATTCGGAAAGCTGGCTTCGATCACGAGAACGAAATCATCGAAGACAATCCAGCCTTGATTACAGCCGATAAATTGCGGTTCCCATTGAGCTTTCCGGAAATAAACTCCGGGGGCGAGTTCAGTCACGGTTGTCTCGGTCGGGACCAGCAAGCCCAAGGCAAATCCAGAAACTCCCAGCAGAATCCCGGCGGTTAGAAGTCCGACACAAATCGAACGTAGTCGGTGTAGATTCATTATGACTCCTATTGAAAATAGATGCGGCATTCGTTTCGCCGATAATACAAACTAAGAATCCGAGGGCTTACGCCTCCCGGCTCGCCCGGTCAACGCGCAAACGATGGTCCTATTCTGAACCAATTGTCCGACGCGAGCGAACCGGCTGCGCCGGTCTTCGTTTTCACGTCGTGTAATCGGCGTTCAATTCGACATATTCTTTCGTCAGGTCGCACGTCCAGAACCGTACTTTTTCGTGGCCGTGCGTCAGCTTGAGGTCAATCGTGACGTTTCGGTTGTCGCGAAGACTTGTTGAAACTTGAGCTGCATCGAAGTCCACCGGCGTGCCTGACTGATAAAGCAAAAAGCCGTTGACGATCAGCGACATATCCGTTTCCAGTAATGGCACGCCTGCGTATCCGGCTGCTGAAACGATTCGGCCCCAGTTCGGGTCAGCGCCACAAATTGCAGTTTTGACAAGCGGACTGTCTGCGATTGCCTTGGCAATTTTGAAGGCCTCGTCTCTGGTCCGTGCTCCGGTGACGTTCAACTCGACGAAATGATGCGCTCCTTCCGCGTCACGGATGATGTCTGTCGCCAGCTTGATCGCGACTTCATCCAGAGCCCGTTGGAACGCATGGCGATCTTCGGCGGTGGTAATTACCGCTCCCGAGGCACCATTCGCCAGCAGGATCACCGAATCACTCGTGCTTTCATGACCATCCACGCTAATGCAATTGAATGAGTCTTGAATGCTGTTCTTCAGCATCGTTGCTGCGTCGTCCTGGCTCAATTTGGCGTCGGTCATGATCACGCAGAGCATGGTTGCCATGTTTGGAGCGATCATTGCGGCTCCTTTGCATGCACCACTGATCCGAATCACCTTTCCGTGAAGTGCGAGTGTTGACGTCGCTTGTTTCTGAAACGTATCCGTCGTCATCATCGCCTGAGCGGCATGTCGGAATGATTCGGGCGTATGAGACAGGTGTTTTGCGGCGTCTGGTATTCCCGCTTCCAGCACGTCCATGGGTAAGAACCGTCCGATGACACCTGTTGACGCGACGAGGACATCTTCGGGCACGGCCCCAATCTGGTCGGCAACCAGCGTCGTCATTTTCTTTGCGTCTGCAATACCGCGTTCGCCCGTTGCGGCGTTTGAATTTCCCGAATTGATTACGACGGCACGAGCTGTCGATCGTGGAAGGCGTTCCCGAGTCACCTTGACGGGTGCTCCGCAAACCAGGTTCGTAGTGAAGACGCCGGCTGCGGCGCAGGGGCGGTCGGAAACAAACAGCGCCAGATCGAGTTTGGGTGCGTTATTCTTAATGCCGCACCGGACGCCAGCCGTGGAAAAACCTGCGGGAAGAGGGATCAAATCGGTCATAATCGCGTTCGTTCCTTGCGACGTTTTGATGTTGACAGGGGATTGTGCGTGACTAACCGTTCAAAATACCGTTTTGGCGGGGTTCGTGGCTATCGTGCACGGCCGTTTCATTAAGAAGATGAAAAAGTTCGTGACCGTGACCCTCGACCGCATCGCGGGAACCTTGATAGACTCCGCCCGCAGTTGCTCCCAGAACGATTAGTCTCGACTTTTCAACCACGGAGGCTGGATCAGACAAAGCCAGCCGTTTTCATATCATTTCTCAGGAAACTTCGCATGCGAATCGCCTATTTGGACTGTGCTTCGGGGATCAGCGGAGACATGACGGTTGCGGCACTGATTGATGCTGGACTTGACGTGGATGTTCTTCGTGCTGGTATTGATTCGCTCAACCTTCCCGGAGTCAAATTGCATGTGAAAGAAGTTGACCGGGGTGGATTCCGTGCGAAACATTTTCGCGTTGAACATCCCGAGCAACACGCTCATCGGCACTTAAGTGATATCCGTCAGATCATCAATCGGTCGGAAGGATTGAACGATAATCAGCGCGATCTGGCACTTCGAATTTTCCACGTTGTGGCTGAGGCTGAAGCGAAAGTGCATGGATCGACTGTCGATCAGGTCCATTTTCATGAAGTCGGAGCGATTGATTCGATTGTCGATATCGTCGCAGCGGCTATCGGTTTTGATCTACTCGACGTGGAAGAGTTGTATTGCAGCCGAATTCCAACCGGGCGAGGAGAAGTTAAGATCGCGCACGGTGTCTGTGCGATCCCCACACCGGGAACAGCCGAGCTTTTAAAAGGGATCCCTCTGGCAAACGTTCCTGTCGACGCTGAACTGACAACGCCCACGGGTGCGGCCATCGTCAAGACGCTGGTCACAAGCTTTGGTGATTCACTCCCTGAGATGACAATTGAAACGATTGGTTATGGAGCTGGGACACGGGAGCTCGAAGGACGAGCGAACGTCCTGCGCCTGATCATTGGCGAAACGACAGGTGTCGAAGGTTCTGCCGACACGGTCATGCTGCTGGAAACGAATCTCGACGATATCACGGGAGAAGTTCTCGGGTATACCAAGCGAAAGTTGCTCGCCGCCGGGGCACTCGATGTCTTTACCACCGCGATTCAAATGAAGAAAGACCGGCCGGCGATTACGCTGAGTGTCATTTCCAAGCTTGAGGATGTCGGGAAGCTCGAAACAATCCTGTTCAGCGAAACGCAGACATTTGGAATCCGTCGTCAGCGAATCCAACGTTCAATACGCGAACGGATGGGCTATACCGTCGAAACCGGTTTTGGCCCGATTAAAGGGAAGGTCGGTTGGCGAGACGAAGAGCCGGCGGTTTTCAAACCCGAATACGACGATTGCGTGGAAATCGCGAAAGCTCACGACCTGCCGTTGCGGGATGTTTATATGGCTGCTCAGTTCGCGTTTCATCTCGAAGAAGAAGATGACGACGATGAGGAACATGATCATGACCACGATCATGACGGCGAAGAATGCGAACACGAACATGATCACGATCATGATTGTGCGCACGATCACGACCACGATCACGATCACGATCACGATCACGACCACGATCATGACCATGACCATGACCACTGACGGTTTTCCACGGAAAATGTGAAAGATGCCGGCAGTTCCTTCACAAGCCGAGATATGCATGCGCTACGGCGTGGAACCACAACTACCGATGGTCCACGATCATTTGGGTATCGCATTGGCGACACTTCAGACGCAACCGATTAGTGGATTGTGACTTCCTGCGCTGTCTGGGTCTTCTGGCTGGTTCATCTTTGGCGGTCTCGAAGCCGGAAACGAAGCGGATTTCTACTCGCCATTGTGTGTTGCGCACATTCACAAATATTGTGATATTGTCGTTCCGTATCTCTGTCTTCCAGCCGGATGGCGATTTCAGATCGACTTGTACGGCTATGAAGATGTCTGGTATGACCCGAGCCTCATGTCATCGAAAGATTAGGTCATGTCACAGCAACAGCCCAGCCTTGAAGAACTCGCGACATGGCAACGCCGGATTGCAGCACGGGCGAATAACAAAGCATGGGAACTGTCTGAAAAACTGACTCGGACGCAGGCCGAAGACCAGGAGATGTTGCATGCCGCGCATGCTGCCATGTATTTATGGTCCATCGTCGGAAACGAGAGCAATAAGGCTCATGCCGAACAATTACTCGCCCATGTCTCCGCGCTGCTCGGAGACGCAGCGCGTGCTGTCCAGTATTTCCAAGGCCCCAGCGCATTCTTCTCTTCAGGGCAGTGCGAGGCATGGGAAGTCGCGATGTGTCGCGCGATCGCAGCCAACGTCGCAGCGTCTACTGGTGACGTCAACAACCATCAAGCTTTGTATAATGAAGCGGTATCGCTGATTACAGCGCTAGCTAGTTCAGAAGACCGAGAAATCTTGCTGGCGACGCTTCGGGTTGTGCCGATTCCACAAACCATGTAACTCGTCGGTATGAACCGTCCTCAGGAAAGACGTTCGTCGCAATCCAAATCACTAAAGGATTGTTTTCTCAATATTCAGAGGCAAGTATGGTCGATCAACCGCTGAAATCTCAGTCCAACTGCGGATCGTCAACCGCCATTCTTTCACTTTCCGTGGCTCTCGTCACTGCGATCGGTGGTCTATAGTTTACACCACGATGATTAATCACCGATTCACTGCCCTTTCAGCAGGATCGGCTGACGTCACCGGAAAGCTTACGGTTTCTTACAACGTCATCACGTCGAAAACCGCGAATACCGAAGAATCGAGTGGCTCAACCCTGAATGCGACTCGGGTTCAGTATTTTCCCAGTTATGTCCTCGTAACGACAACAAGTGGCGTGACCTACCTTTGGGCGATTGAACGCCTTAAGAAACTGGAGGTCTCGCAAACTCCTGAATCGGCGAACCAGGAACATCATTGAATACGAGGTTTGTCGCGATGATTCAGAGTTTCCGTTTTTAGCGTTAGCGAGATGGTGATCAGTTTCCGGAAGTCGATGATTTCTTTTATCCTCTTTTCGAATTGGGAAGCAGCATGAAACGTCGAACGTTGTTTACGAGTTTGGCGGGAACATTGCTCGCTGGCATTTCACTTGGGCGAGGTTCCGAGGCACGGGACAAAGCCGAAAAGCATCCGCCGCTGATCGAGGTAGAGCTTGACAAACAGTTCGATCTGTCGATGGATTCCAGTCCGATGAAATAGCCCGGCGCGTGAATCGCTACCAATCCATTGGGAGAGCGAGTCTCCCGCCGGGCCGCGAAGCAGGTACAATTATGGACCAAATGGCGCGCCGACAACCGCAAACAAAGAAAAGGTCGGAACGCTAATCAGCACTAATTTACACTAATCAGAAAATCCAAATAGCTTACAAGAGCGCAAAAAGCATTCATGCGAGATTGCCTGATCGCGCCGTCTGTTTCCTGAAAATTGATTGTCCGCCTCGCCTCCCTCCCGATGTAAAATCTTCGCGACGTACGAAGAAAGAAAACGGTGTTATTACCAGTCAACAATCCATTCCAATCCTCCCAAGAAAGACGGAATTATGCGAGAATTCTTTAAAGGGTGGCGACGAAAGTTTGGCGTCGTAGCACTGGTGATGGCACTGGGATTCGTGGCCGGATGGATGCGCAGCCAGCTACTGATTGACATGATCAGCCTACCAAAGCCGAACGGAAAGGTCTTTGTTTGCTCGGCGTCTGAGAGAATCGTCTGGATCTCTCATGATATCTATTCGGACGGTCGCATTGAATGGGCCGTGTTGCCAATTCAATTAACTAACGTTTCCTCCTACTTTGATCGAACGCGATCAGAACCTCATTGGGAAAGATGGGGGCTTTTTTACGGCAGAAGCGATGGACAAGGATCTCCGTTTAGCGTATTCGCCGTTTCCTACTGGTTCTTTATTTTCCCACTAACGCTGCTCTCATCATTCTTACTTGCCTTGAAACCAAAATAGGGACCACCATTCAGCGGCTTTCGATTTTCCGGGTTAACTCTTTGATCATTTGTTTCAGACGTTCGTTCTCGATTCGAAGTTCCTGAATGACATCCTGGCCGTGTTCACCGGGTTGACCATTTGGATGATGCATTTCTTTTGCCAACTGCTGCTTGGCCCGTTGAACATCCTTCTCCATGGATTCGGCGGTTTCCGTCAGTTGGTGCGCCATGTCGTGAATCTCGGCCTGCTTCAGGTTTTCAGCAGCGACGCGAATGTGGTGGATCCGGCGGGAAGCCGCTTCCAGTTTCTCGGCCTGTTGACGAAATTCCTGGCGAACTTCTGCTTTTTCGTGATGCTTGGCCTGATCAGCATTTTTTGCATGAATCGCACGAAGGTTCTGCTCGATTTCAGAAATTTCTGCGTGCACGTCAGCCAATTGTTGCTCCGGTGCATTCACCTCCCGCAATTGCCGCTCTTTTGCCCTCAGATCCTGAAGTCGTTCTTTTAGCTGGCTCAATTTGGCTTCGATCCCAAAACGCTCACCAGGTTCGCTTCCCCGTTTAGCCTGGTATTCCAGGCGTTCAGCGGCCTCAAGCATCCGGGCTGACGACTCTTTGGCTTGCTCCGCTGTGACAGCCGCTTTTTTTCGAATGGCCTTGGCTCGCTCCATCAGTTCGTCACTTTCCAGTGAGAAC
>JBAXBD010000250.1:0-8378 GCA_037142165.1 Schlesneria sp.
ATCTATGGACTGTATCTGCCCGACGAAGTGCTGGAAAAGATCTACTTCAAAAATGCAGAGAAGCTTCTCAGCGATGCTGGATATACCCCGTCGTCACCAACAGTCAAAAACGAAGCGCCAATCAAAAATCAAATCCGCGTAGCAGCAACGGACGACTTTGAAATCACGGGCGCGGTCGATCAAAAGGTCTGGGGCAAAGCTGATTGGGTATCGCTTCCACGCCGAAAGGCCGATGGTTTACCTTATAATTCACGCATTAAACTTCTGTATTCGCCGACCGGATTGTACGTCTTGTTTGATGGAACCGACACGAAGCTCACCGTGACGAACCTGGCCGATTTCGACAATCTCTGGGAAGAAGATGTCTTCGAAATCTTCTTGTGGACTGACGAATCCCAGTCGGTCTATTTCGAATACGAAATCTCACCGCTGGGTACGGAACTTCCCATCATCGTCCCCAATCTTAACGGAAAATTTCTGGGTTGGCGTCCCTGGCATTACGAGGGGTCTCGTAAGACACGTAAAGCAACCACAATCACAGGCGGAAGCAAACAACCCGGCGCTGTTGCGACCGGTTGGACGGCCGAGATCTTTATCCCCTACAAACTGCTTGAACCATTACAAAATGTCCCTCCAAAACCAGGTACAAAGTGGCGAGCCAACTTCTATCGAGTCGATTACGACGACAAGAAAACCACGCACTGGTCATGGGCTCCCACTGGTCCCAGCTTTCACGACTACAAGAACTTCGGAACCCTGGTGTTCGAGTAGAAGTCAGGATTTCATCAATCCCAGATGTCCAATCGTCGCAGACGTCCCGTTCTTTTCATGCGACTTATCCGACAAATAAAGCCCTAATCCACATCACTTCAACGATTGTTTTCGACCTTCGCTGCATACCATTCTGCGGGCAATCCCGGTTTCGTTTCACGAAGAATCTCAACGATCGCGGTTCGGTCCTCGTCAGAAAGATGTGCAAATTCCCTGCTGCGATCAATACCGCTAAGAACCTGCCACATTCTTCGAAAGACGATGTCCTTGGCCTCGACTGGAATTGCATCAAACGAACGAGAATAAATCACGTAGCTACAGGGGTATTTGAATAGTCGTCGTTCAAGATCAAAGTCCCGCAGTGATCGCCCTTTTGAATCCCGCGGTCCTCGCTGCGAAAACTCGTCGGCGAATGTTGTTGTCCCTTGCAACTTCGATGTGATTGGTGCCTCGCCGCTGAACAACAGATATTTTACCAGCGCTTCGCTCGCGTGTTTGATTCGGGTGGTCGTGCTTTCCCAGCGATGTTCACGAGGTTCCTTCAAGTCCCGATTCAAGCTGACTTCTGCATGCAATGCCTCACGAGTTTGAAAACTCGCTCGCGTCAAAAGGTTGTGGGCCTCGGCCTGGTGTTCAAGGACCATCAGTGCGACAAGATCGCTGTGGGGACTAAGGTAGGCCGAGGTCTTAAAACGACTGTCGAGCTCGGTTACGTTCTGACCTGCCGAATTGTCGACCGGTTCCGCTTGACGTGTGCTGGTGATGACCAGATTACCTAAGTGCAGCTGATTCCCATGAGTCCCCGTAACATACCACCCCCCCCAGCGTTTCTCGATGGGACTGCTGTGGTCAACACGCTGAGTTCCCATCGAAAGGACCGGTAATCCCCCCGCGTCGACATAGACCGATCTAACAAGATGGCCTGGAACGCCTCGGGTATTCGACGAGCCGTGACAAAGCAAGCAATTGTCATTCTGACGACTCGGTTTCGGTGTTTCAGTTGCGTCCTGGCTCAGTGTGTAAAAGACCGCCCCCAGCGACGGATCGACGGCAGATAATTCAAGAACTTCTCCGTGCTGGCAAAAGCCGACATACATTTCGTCGTTAAAGTAAATCGCTCGCGGCGTACGCGGCGCGATTCGATTTCGCTGAAGACTCGTCTTTGAGAAAACTAGAGTCTGTGACGAAATCGGAACTTCCAACTCCTTCAGAAGCGATTTGAGATATCCACGTCGATCCTCGTGTTCGAGATGTGCCTCTCCCTTTTCCAGCCGTGCTTCCAACCGTGAGACTGGGTTATCGGTAACTGCCGTTAAGTAGTTGATTGGCTCACGCTCAAAATCTTGAGCCTCGACCGAGCCTGCGGCAACGAACAAACTCGTCGTGATTGCGACGACCGCAATGATCGATTGCGAATTCGATTGTGAGACGTCGAATCGTCCGAATTCCTTAAATATTTTCATCTGATTTACACTCCTCGCACGGTCGCTTTTTTGAGCCGCTTCGTGTCGATTTATCAAATTATTGTGCATCCAAAGCAACTAATCCGACTTCCACTAGGTGAATTGACTGGACATCTACGTCGCCAAAGTCCATAAACTCACACAGGTATGCGAACCGATAGATCAAATTATGTTCGGGGAAAGCCCCATCAATCTGGTTCAAGACGTTCATACGAATCATTTCGAGAGTGACCATAAACGACAAATCAGGACTTCTGTGTCCAGATCTAACCACCGTACTGTCGACGAAACAGGATGTCAATGTCCAATTTTAATAAAGACGGATTGCAGTAATGTTTTCTCAGACTGTTGAATACGCGTTGCGTGCGGTGGTGTTTCTTGCTGATCATGCGCCAACGGCGTGCACCACTGACCAGATTTCAACGGCAACTCAAGTTCCCAAGCCGTACCTTTCCAAGGTTTTGCAAAACCTTGGAAGGAATAATATTGTCCGAAGTCAGCGCGGGATCGGCGGAGGCGTCACGCTCGTAAAGATGCCGAATGAGTTGACGATTCTTGAAGTGGTCAATGCCGTTGAACCGATCGAACGAATTCACACCTGCCCCTTGGGACTTAAGTCTCACGGCACACAGTTGTGTCCGCTGCATCAACGGATGGATGAAGCACTTGAAATGGTCGAAAAATCCTTCAAGCAAACGACTGTCGCAGAAATGTTGTCTGAGCCGGGAGGAAGTCACCCGCTTTGTGAAAACCCCAAAGCTCCAGGCGACAAACAACTTAAAAAACGGCAGTAGTTAACCAAAATAAAACGGCTTCGCCAGGAAACGAATCTTGAGCATCGATTCAGATTATTCTGTGGAAATGGCTTGGTCCAATTGGCCTTTGCGAATCGCTCCCCTTCCACCCGCTCCTCAAGTTAAATACCCCGATGCCCATTGGGACTGGTCTGCAGTCAATTCGATCCCTGAAATTGACCCAACAGCGTGGGTAGCTGATGGTGCGATCATCATTGGTCGAGTTCGATTGAAGGCACGTAGTTCAATCTGGTTCGGTTGCATTCTTCGTGGCGATCAACAGTGGATCGAGGTAGGAGAAGAAACCAACGTCCAGGACGGATCAATACTGCATATCGAAAAGGATACTCCGTGTATCCTCGGCAACCGCGTCACGCTCGGCCATCGTGCGACCGTCCATGCGTCCACGATTGGTGACGGAGCGCTAATTGGAATCGGTGCTTCGGTGCTCAGTCGATGTATCATTGGCGAAGGAGCGTTAATCGCTGCAGGAGCGGTCGTACTGGAACGGACAGTCGTCCCGCCACGCACGCTTTGGGCCGGTTGCCCAGCCAGACAGATCAAGGAATTGACGCTCGAACAGCATGAACGCCTTGCGGCCACATACCAGCATTATGTCAATAACGCAGAAGCGTACCGCGCCGCAGCGACTCATACGCTTCATCAAAGCTAAAGACCCTGTGCAATTGCTTGACTGTTTTCGGTCAAGCAACATTCTTCATGTCTTCCGTTTTGTTTGATAAATAGGATTGCTGCCCTCGGCTCGCGTGTTCTCTTCGGCTTGGCTTCATCTCGTCGAGATCATTTCTTCACTCACGCGGTCGCAACTCGCCTGAGATGAATAACCGTCGCAAAGCGACTTTCCCAACAAAAATGCCCGGTGAGGTGACACCTACCGGGCGAAATCCGCTTAAGAGAAGTCAAGTCGACTTCAACCGCAATTACATACCATATTTCTGCTTGCGGATTTTACGACGCTTAACTTTCCACCGACGATCCCGCTTTTGTTTGGTGGTCAATTTGACTTGTTTCATTGCACGCCCCTCGTGGGTATTGATTAGTTGGCAGCCTTTTCTGGCCGGAATGTTCGAGCCCAAAATGATAACAGCCACAGCCAGTTTCTGGAAGCCAGTTCAATTACTTTTCAGACGTACTTGGGGATTTTCGGCTCGGGAATCTCGTCAAGTAACCTGGCGATCACCGATTCCGCCGTCATCCCTTCTGCTTGAGCCTGAAAGTTCGTCGACAAACGGTGTCTTAGAACCGGAATGGCAACCCGGCGAATATCTTCGATCGAAACACTGGGACGACCATCCATCGCTGCAATCGCCTTCCCCCCGGCAATTAGGAATTGGCCCGCTCGAGGCCCAGCCCCCCAGTCTACCAGTTCTTTGACGAATTTCGGTGCTGTATCGTCTAGCGGCCTGGTTGCTCGAACCAGCCGAGCCACATAATTCACCGTCAAAGGTCCAATCTCAATCGAATGAATCTGTTTTTGCAGATAAAGAATCGCCTTGGCTGACAACACTTTGCGAACTTCTTGCCGCTCACCAGAATTGCTCGCCGTGAGTATCTTCTCCTCTTCCGCAAGATTCGGATAATCGACTTTGACATTAAACATGAATCGGTCAAGCTGTGCCTCAGGCAGGGGATACGTCCCTTCCTGTTCGATCGGATTCTGAGTCGCAATCACAAAAAACGGCTCAGGGAGCTGATATGTCGTCTGACCGACCGTAACCTCTTTCTCCTGCATTGATTGCAACAATGCAGCCTGAGTCTTCGGTGGAGTTCGATTGATTTCGTCCGCCAGAAGAATATTGGTAAATACCGGCCCTTCGACGAAGCGGAATTCGCGTCGCCCCGCATCGTTTTCATCAAGGACATTAGTCCCCGTGATATCAGATGGCATCAGGTCGGGCGTAAACTGAATTCGCTTGAAATGCACATCCAGAATCTGAGCAATCGTTGAAACAGTCAACGTTTTCGCCAACCCCGGTACGCCGACCAGCAGGCAGTGCCCACCCGTAAAGATCGCTGCCAGGATCTGTTCAATCACCGCATCCTGACCGACGATGACTTTGTGAAGTTCCTCCGTCATCAACTCGCGATGTTTCCGAAATTTTTCGAGGAACTCGTCAAAGTCTGGTTTCTTCTCAGCCAAGGCGGATCTCCACTTTATTTTTCCACGCGACGTGACCAGACGTTCGCCTCACTCAGTGTCACCATCCAAGCGTCACTTTCGCCAAGACACTGTACGGCACCGGAGACGACTTGGAAAGTTGAGCGACAATCACAGGACGCCAGAACAACTCGTTCAGGCTGTCGTCCTACAAAAATCCAAACTGGCCACACTAGCCCGACGTGCCAGCGAGGGATCTCTCCCGATAATTTCGGCAACCTCGAAACATCACGAGCCGAGTCGCGGAAATAGGCCATGAAAATGCCTCATTCATCGTCGCGTTACAAAACGGGGTTGCAGGGATTTTGGATGAGTGCTTCAATGCGGTTTGCAGGATGCACTTCAACTGGGGGAGGTCCAAGGATGGACATGTTTGTTGTGCGCGGGGGGAGACCCTTGCGCGGTCGCGTTAGCGTCAGCGGCGCGAAAAATGCCGCTTTGCCGATTATGGCAGCCGCCCTGGTAGCCAATGGAACCTCCGTGCTTCACGGCGTCCCTGATCTCGTCGACGTCACGACATTGTCGAGCGTCCTGAGGTCGCTTGGAATGAACGTTGAGCGTCGATCTGATGGCGCGATTTCGTTGTCTTCCTGCGACGAACAGCGGTGCCTGGCCGATTATGAGCTTGTTCGCCGGATGCGAGCCAGCGTCTGTGTACTGGGGCCGCTACTCGGTCGACGTGGTCGAGCCTGCGTCTCACTCCCCGGAGGTTGTAACATCGGCCATCGCCCGATTGATCTGCACCTGAAAGGACTGCGCGCGTTAGGTGCGAAAATCACGATCGATCGAGGCTATGTGTTCGCACGAGCCGATCGCTTGATCGGAGCTGACATCTACCTGGGTGGCTCTTTTGGGAGCACCGTGACCGGAACATGCAACGTCATGTGTGCTGCCGTCTTTGCCAAAGGAATCACCACGATTTCCGCTGCCGCCTGCGAACCTGAAGTCGTCGACCTTGGCAATTACCTCAACGCCATGGGAGCCAAAATCGAAGGACTCGGTACACCGCTTTTGCGAATCGAAGGTGTCGATGATCTGAACGCGGTCGAACACACAGTGATCCCTGATCGTATCGAAGCCGCCACCATGATGATCGCAGCGGCAATGACGGGCGGTCGGTTACAAGTCGACAATCTTGTTCCAGCACATCTTGCCGGAGTGATCGATGCTCTGCGAATGATGGGTGTCATGATTGAAATTCATGAACACACCGCAATCGTCACAGCCCCAGATAAGCTTTGCTCGCTCGACATCACCGCATTGCCCTACCCCGGAGTACCGACCGACGTCCAGGCTCAGTTCACGGCGCTCTTGTCAATCGCCGAAGGTATCAGCGTCGTCACCGACAAAGTCTTTCCTGATCGCTTCATGCACATCCCGGAACTGATGCGGATGGGTGCCAATGTCCGACGTGAAGGAGCCAGTTCGATCATTGCCGGGATCCAAACTCTATCGGGCGCCTGCGTCATGGCATCCGATCTTCGGGCAAGTGCCGCACTACTTCTTGCGGCTCTTGCCGCCGACGGCGAATCGGTCATACGGCGAGTCTCCCACCTCGGCCTAGGTCACGAGAGACTTGAGCACAAGTTCAACAACGTCGGTGCCGACATCGTTCGAGTTGTTGATCAACCAGAAACAATGCCCTCCAGCCTGCAACTTTCGGAAGAAGAACTGCAACCACTCGCGATCGATTCCAGCGACTCGCCGCCCCCACCGAAATTTTTGTCGCGAAGAGAAGCAGGCCAGCCCAAATCCAAATAGTCGTTTCCTGTGCCACTGCTTGATCGTCCTCAGTCAAGCTGTCCTCTTCTGGCTGGTACGCCGCCAGAGGGAGGCGGATATCCAAACTTCAAAACTTCAAAATTGGTCAACGGACCGGCAACTTAAAAAAAACGCTGCTCAAGCCAATTTTGAGACTTGGATTCCCGACCCCAGAACAACCAGCCTTGGCTCACGATTCCAATCGTTCAGGATTTGAAACCAATCCAACGACATTTGGTTTCAAAACGCGGCCATTCATCAGTAGCAGAAAGCCGGACAATAACGTTAGCGGGATGACAATGACCCAATAGGGGCACACGAATCCGATGAGCTGCGTTGTCGTTGTGGGAGCAATCATCAATGTAAATCGGGTAGAACGTATCACTCGTGACAGATTGAAACCCGTGAGATCCCTGAGTGGTTCTGGTTGTGACCAATGTGCTTCCGATGCCCGCCATGAGCGCCAGAAAACGAAATTTGGCTGCGGATAGCGATCTTCCCATCTCAGAAATTGAATTTCACCCGAGTACGAAGTCAGTAAAAAATAATGGCCTAATCCACTGGCAAACTTGAAATCATCCCCGACGCTGAAGCTTCTTACCCAACCTGCCATAAACGCCACCGCCATCAAGAGCGTGACGCACCCCGTCTTTCGTCGCCAACCGTGGAAGAAGTCGCCCATAAGGTCAGTCTCACTCGCTTGCCGAATGAAATGGTTCCGAAAAAAGGGGAGCGAACTTCTATCATCCCTTCAATCGTTCACGCCAGGCCGCAACCTGTTGAAGCACCGGTGATCTACCACCGCTGCCAAAACTGCTCAGTCGCGCAACAACATTCCTCACTCCAATGAAATTCGAAACGTCCGCTTCAATCTTGTCACAAGCCTGTTGCAGTTCAGGCAAGGTCAAATCCGCCAGCTTGCAATGCCTTGCTTCGCACGTCCGAACCAGCTTCCCGACAACTTCATGTCCGGTCCGCATCGGAACTCCCCGACCGATCAGATATTCCATCAGCGTCGTCGCATCCAGAAAGCCTTCTTCAAGCCGGGCATTGATCGTCTCCACCTGTAGTTTCGCTCGACGAACGATACTCGGTGCGAGTTCAAGGCACGACTGAACCGTGTCCACAGCATCGAAAAAGGCAAGCTTATCTTCTTGCAAATCACGGTTATAAGCGAGCGGCAGTCCCTTCAATAACGTCAGAATCTGAGTGACATCAGCAATCACTCGAGCTGACTTGCCGCGGATCAGTTCCAGCACGTCGGGATTCCGCTTTTGCGGCATGATCGATGAACCCGTCGTATACGCGTCGGGCAACTTGAGGAATCCAAATTCCGTCGTACACCACAAAATCCATTCTTCGGCCCAACCACTCAGGTGAACGGCAATCAGCGACAGGTCGAAAATCGAC
>JBAXBD010000251.1:0-8373 GCA_037142165.1 Schlesneria sp.
TGCTGAAACTGCATCGTCGGTGGGCGGGACGAGCACGTTCTTCAATCGATTCGTCTCGTCGGCGTGCGAGTCCCAGCAGGGTTTGTCTGTCGGCTCGTCAGGTCCACGATATCAGTTGACCTGGACAAGTCGGACCTGAGCTTCGATCAAACGCCGAGCCAGTAAGCAGCTTTGGCCAAACTGACTGGCGCCGTATCGACTTCGTGTTTCAGGTCTCTCGGCTGACAGGTCAAATGCGCCACGAGACGCAGCCGAAGCCAAGACGCCGTAGGCCCTCTGTTGTTGTTCGTCAAATGATTTGGCTAAGCCAGAGGCGGAAGCAGAGTTTTGTTGACGATCGATTGCTCGAACAAGTTCACGTCGAACCGAGAGCCTTTCCAGCGAAACATCGGCAGGTAGCTGGAACTCAGTGATCCGGTAATCGGGCGAAGCGGGAGTACATCGAAACAGCCAGGGGTCGGCAACGTGGCCGAGCATTCCACCGTCCTGTCCCGGCCAGATCGATCCGTCGGTGTTAAAAATGTGATTTGGCAAACGAACCGACGTCGGGAGGTCTCTGGCAGGTGGTGACAGTCGCTGCAGGACCGCACCCCAATTCGGCCAATCGTTCGGCGGTCCTGGATTGGCATTTTCTGCGTTCATTGGGGCATGCGGTCGACCGGTCAGCATGTAATAACCGCTTGACGAATGAGCGTTATCGTTGGTGGAAACCGCCCGCAAGACGGCCAGCTTGTCGGCTCGCATTGCCAGTTTCGGCATCAGTTCGCTAAAGCGTACGTTGGGAATGGATGTGGGGATGGAACCGATCTGACCGCGCACTTCGCTCGGCGCATGCGGCTTTGGGTCCCATGTCGAATGTTGAGGCGGCCCACCCATCAGAAAGAGGACGATGCACGATTTGGCCTTTCCTGTTGATGGCCTGATGATGGCGTTAGGGGTCGATTCGACCGCTTGCACGGGTTGCGATTTCAGCAGATGACTCAGCGATAACCCACAAGCACCAAGGCCACCGATTCGCATCAGTTCACGACGGGAAATTCCATCGCACAAGGAAACGCCTGAGGATTGAAAGCTGATCATCCATTGCCCTCCTTGCCAGCCTCAGATCAGTTCGCGGATCGGTCGAGCATCCTCAGGCAGAATTAGCACGGGTCGCTCATTGATGTCTCGCACGAACTGATGAGGGTCAATTCCCAGATTGTGGTAGATCGTCGCCAGGACATCGCGATAATG
Source organism: Schlesneria sp. (assembly GCA_037142165.1). GTDB lineage: Bacteria > Planctomycetota > Planctomycetia > Planctomycetales > Planctomycetaceae > Schlesneria. Next base: position 1,234 of record JBAXBD010000251.1, read on the forward strand.
AACGGGGCGGGATTCGGCGTATCCACCAGTCTTATCCGTTGAGCCGATCACCTGCCCCATCTGCATTCCACCACCGGAAAGGAGGGCCGCCTGCACCGGAGCCCAGTGGTCGCGGCCTGCGTCTTTGTTGATTTTTGGAGTCCGACCGAACTCACCCCAGACAACAAGGCTGACATCATCGGCCAATCCGCGTTGATGGATATCTTCGACGAGTGCCGAAAGACCTGCATCCACGACCGGCAGGTTAGTCTTCAGGTGTCCAAAATTGTTCCCGTGAGTATCCCAGAATCCATAGGCAACCGTGACGACGCGAACACCTGCTTCGATCAAGCGACGCGCGATGAGTAGCTGGTCGTTCCATAGTGGAGCACCGTCGCCCTGATGCTTTGATGAGCCTAGCGCATATCGGGCACGGACGCTTGGGTCTTCCTTTTCGACATCGATCGCTTCGAGCAATTTCGACGAGGTCAGCACTTCAAACGCTCGACGATAATTTTGGTCAAGGTCGTTCATTCCACTCCGGTCGGCAGCGTTACGGAACCCATCGAGTCCTTCGAGCAATTTCTGCCGGTTGGCAAACTGAACCGATTCGATGTACCTGAGCTTCATGCTGGCAAGGTCTTCGCCGTCAGCCCGCATCTGCTGATAGGGGCTTCCCAAGTAGCCTGCTCCGGTGCTGTTGTAGGGACGGTGCTGCATCGTTGGGAAGAGATCGACAAACGGCGGCACGATGGGATTGGTTGGTCCCTGAACTTTGGCAACCATCGAACCAAAATTTGGGTATCGGTTCTGCTGGGTTTCACCCATCGTGTAGCCGGTCAGACTCTGGAAGCTCGAGTGTTCATCCCGTTGGCCCACGACAGACCGAATCACCGCACAGCGATCCATGACACCGGCAAGCTTGGGCAACAGTTCACAAACGTCAAATCCAGGGACTGCAGAAGGGATCGGTGAGAATTCGCCGCGAATTTCGGCAGGAGCCGCAGGCTTGAGATCGAACGAGTCCTGGTGTGACAGCCCGCCGGACAGGTAGACCATGATCACAGCTTTGTGGGAGTTTCCCTTTCCTTGCTTCTGGTCAGCCTGAAGCAGTTGTGGTAACGACAATCCACCAACGGCTAACGATCCGATCTGCAAGAAGGACCGCCGAGATACCTGGTCACAAAATCGAGGGACTGAGCCTGCAAACAATCGCATATTGTCAATTTCCTGGAATTACCACCATTCGCCAACACATCAAGTTTACTACATTCGTCGACCCCAATCCACGGTATCTTGAGAAATCATAACTCCCAACGGGACTAATTGACGGATGGGAAATGGCACTGATGGGGCATTTGTTCCGCAGAAAGTTGGAAATTCCGCCTGGGCGTCGAGCCGATCAAATAAGTTCAAAAAAGAAGTGAATTAAATATGGATTCTGCGCATGTCGGCAGGTACAATAGGGCTAGCCAAGTAGTTGGCAGAATTCGCGCTCGAATTCCGACTGTTTTCCATACTTCTTCCCTCATTTGCGAATTCGATTGATTTGTTATGACGCAGTTAACACCTGAAGGGCAAAGTCTCGTTAACGACCTAGCTCAACGACATGGTTTCAGCCAGGACGCGGTCACTCACATGCTGTGGGCTGTGCTGAATGGCAATGGCTCAATGGCTCAGTTCAGCCATTCTGAGTTTGGTGGATCTGGCCAATGGATGCGTGGCGGCATGATCATGTTAGGGGATATGTTTAATAACAATCTCAAAGGTCGCGTTGACTCGCTGTGCAGCGAGATTTCCAACGTTCTTGCCAACCAGCCTGGGCTGTTGCAGTCGGGAAGTTTTCAGTCGCAGAGTCAAGGTGGCAGCGGCTATCAGAATCAGACGACGGGTGGCGGTTTTGGAGCGTCGAATCTGTTCGTTCCTGATCCGAATGCCAACTGGTGGCCTTCTGAACTGGGTTCTCCAAATGCATCCGGCAGTCAGAACAACATGCGGTATGCTTACTTTGCGAACGCTCGTCGATTGGCGGTCGATTCTGGGGGTGAGGTTTGGGTTTATGACACTCAAGATCATCAGATCGGTGGGTTTTCGCAACAGCAGGGGTCGGGTAGTTCGATCACTCTGAGCAGCCAGTTTGGGACTGTGAATCTGGCGAGTCTTCCGGTCGTGATGAAGAACGGAACACCGGTCCTGGCACCGGTCGCAACCGTATCGACGAACGGATCGGCTGCTGAATCCGATATTTTTGCGGCCATCGAACGGTTGGCGGGATTGAAGTCTAGTGGTGCGATAACGGATTTCGAATTCACGACGAAGAAAGCGGAGTTGCTGGCACGGCTTTGATGTCAATATTGCGGAAGCTAAGCTTCCTTGAAAATGATTCTGTCAAAGGGAATCCAGCCACAGATACACAGGATCACACAGATAGACCGTGATACCCTCGTATCCAAACACCCCTTGTTTTCTCGAAAAAAACTTTGTGGTGCTTCATGACTTGGCTCCGCCGTGCTTGACCGTGGCTTTGCGTGCTGTGTATCGTGCGAGACCTCCAATCTTTGTTTTTCATACTTCTTCGTAGGGCTCGCTCCATGCTTCTGTCGCGCAGGGTGTCGTATTTTTGTTGGGTGGTTAGTTCCATTTTCCTTGTTGCTGGGTGTGAACCGAACGTTCCGAAAACCAAAACGACATCAACGTCGACGGAGGCTGCCGTCCATTCTGGTGCAACGTCTCAGGCACATAGTTCGACTGGCGTGGCTGGCGGTTTGAAGCGATTGATTATCTTAACGAATGGTGATTCACCGTTCTGGGATGCCTGTCGCGAAGGGCTTCTCGCCGCCAAGAGTGAACTCAAACTGAATGAAGTTGGTCTGGATGCGGTGCTGGACGTTAATGACGGAACAGCTCAAGGTCAGCTTGCCAAGCTGCAGCAGTATGGGACTCAAAGTGACATTGCGGGTGTCGGCGTTTCAGCGATTGATGCAAAGAACGTGGCGATTGCCGATGAATTACGTTCGATGCACAAGAAGGGGATTAAGATCCTGACGATTGATTCTGACGTTGATAGATCTCAGTTCGGCGATGCTCGGCATGCGTTCATCGGGACAGACAACCTGACGGGTGGAAAGGTACTGGGGAAATGTGCGAAGGAACTGAAGCCCGAAGGGGGCGAATACGTTACTTTCGTCGGGCTTAAGGGTGCTCAGAACGCAATTGAACGCATCGGAGGATTTGGCGAGGGTGCAGGCGAAAAGTTCATCGCTAAAGATACAATGACTGACGAAACGGATAAGACAAAGGCGCGCGACAACGTTCGAAATGCGATTCGAAATCATCCGAACCTCAGCGTTCTGGTCGGGATCTGGTCGTACAATGCACCCGCGATTGTGGATGTCGTGAAAGAAGCGAACCGTCGTACAGATTTTACGATCGTCGTTTTTGATGCTGAGCCGACTGCGATCACAGCGATGGCTGAAGGGAGCATCGATGCGATGGTGGTACAAAATCCCTTTGCGATGGGTTACGAAGGGGTTCGAATGCTCGCCGCTCTGGTCCGTGACCAGAAAGAAGTTTTAGATACGATGCTTCCGAACTATGGAAAGCCCGATGGAGACATCTTCGATACCGGCTTGAAGGTCGTTGTCCCTTCGGCAGAATCACTTCTGAACCCAAACCATTTTCCAGGTGTTGAATTCTTGACGCTGGACAAATTCCGGTTGTGGCTTAACAAATACAGTCTGACTGGTTCCTGAAAATTATGGATTTGCCTGTTGTCGCGGCGCTGGTCGTCATGATCCTTGCTTCCGTTAGCGTCATTGGCTTGCGACGGTTTGCCGCGACCACGGACGCCGGACGGCATCAGCTTGGTCTGATTGCCGCTATATTTTTTGTACTGTTCTGTACAACTTTGCTGGATGAGCATCACAACTACGTCACGAAATGGGATGTCAGTCTGATCGATCTCTTGCGGCAGACGACAATGTTGTCGTTGATTGCGCTTGGTGCGGCTGTGGTGATCATCGCTGGAGGGATCGATCTTTCTGCAGGATCTGTGATCGCATTCAGTGCGTCAATCTGTGCGACGTTTATGGTGTTGCTTGCGCCGGATGCAGTTAATCAATCGCTGCCGGTCGGGGCTGGCGTGATTATTGCGTCCATTTTTGGAACATTGATTATTGGATTATTGATTGGCAGTCTGCATGCGTGGCTGATCACTGAAGTCGGTCTGCCACCGTTCGTCGCGACGCTGGGGACGCTAGTTGGACTGCGCAGTTTGAGTCGCGCGATTGTCGAGAATGTCACTCAGTCGATGCTGGGAGGCGCGAGAACTCAGATCAATATTGCGGACAAGTCGTTTCGTGAATTGTCGGGAGCAATATCGGGAACCGTATGGAACTTAACGATTCTCGTGGCGATTGCATCGGTGCTTCTATGGGTACTGCTTAGTAAAACGGTTACAGGACGGCATCTCTACGCGCTGGGAGGTAATGAGCAGGCGGCCCGTTTGAGTGGCATTCAGACCAATCGCATGAAATGGCTGGCGTACTGCATCAGCTCGTTTCTTTCATCCGTGGCCGGGGTTTTGTATGTCAGTCAACTGAGTGTGGCAGACCCTCAGACGCTGGCTCGTGGCTATGAATTGAATGCGATCGCAGCCTCGGTTGTCGGAGGATGCAGCCTGCAAGGGGGGCTGGGAACAATTCCGGGAACATTGCTGGGAGCTCTGTTCTTGCGCGTTGTCATTGATGGCGTCGCCAAGATAATCAAGACTGGTGCTGACGTTTATGAAGGGTTGATAGTTGGGGTGCTGGTTGTCTTCGCCGTGACGTTTACGAAGACATCTGAGGCCATGTCGTCGACACGACGAAAATTGTTTTCGGGGCCGCTTGGCGGGGTTACGATTGTTAATCTCACGTTACTGGCGGGAGTGATGATGGCCCTTCTGGGAGCGAAGCTTCTGAGAGGGCGTGTGCAAATGGATGCGGCCTGGCTAGCTTTGATCACTGCGACGTCAACTCTGTTTCTGTTGTTGATTCTTCGTTCTGGAGCAACACTACAAAAGCAGAGAAGCTGGGGAATTGCGTGGGCTGTCGCCACTAGTGTTGTGGCGATCGGGCTCGATATGAATTACCCGCAATTCCAACGAGGAGTAGCGGTTGCGATTGCTCGTAATGCTGGTGGCTCGGTGACCCAGAACGACGATGGAGGAATCGTTGTCGATCTTGCGGGGAGCCGTTGCACGGACTCAGAGCTAAAACGGCTTTTGCAACGAGTGAAGTATTTTTCAAACGTCACTGAGATCCGATTGAATGACACAGGAATCACGGATTCAGGGTTGGATGCAATCGGAAAAGCATTTCAGGAAGTGAAATCTCTTAAGAGACTTGATGCCACGGGGTCGAAAGTCACCAATGTCGGTGTAACGAAGCTTAAGCGGACGCTTTCCGGGCTGGTGCTTGTGCCATAGACGGTAATTTCAAAGCCGTCTTTCCGAGTTTTGGCAGGTCGACTAAACTTAGGCTGCCAAGAGTTTTGACTATCCGGGAAAGGACGCCCGATGCGTAGCATTTGTGTAATGAATCAGAAGGGTGGCGTCGGTAAGACGACCACCAGTGTGAATCTCGCCGCCGGCCTCGCAAAGCTTGGACGACGTGTCTGTCTGATCGATCTCGATCCTCAGGGGCACGCGTCGCTGCATATGGGCGTCGACGCATTCGGTCAAACTCCAACGGTTTACGACGTTTTTTCCGGTAAGAAAACGCTTGCAGATGTGAAACAACTGGCGGTCGATAACTTGTGGGTTGTCCCATCGGACCTGGATCTGGCCGCAACGGAAGTCGAACTGGCTGACACTCCAGGACGGGAAATGATCCTGCGAGGTGCGATTGATCGGCTTTGCCAGCAGCAACCGCTGGACTACATCGTGATGGATTGCCCACCGTCGTTAGGTGTCTTGACGATTAATGCTCTGACGGCTGCAAAAGAAGTCTTTATCCCGCTTCAGCCGCATTTTCTGGCACTGCAAGGTCTGTCAAAATTGTTCGAGACGACGGCACTGGTCAAAAGGCGATTGAACCGCGACCTATCGGTCAGCGGAATCGTTCTTTGCCTCTATGAAACGTCGACCCGACTGGCTGCGGATATCACTGATGACCTGATGCATTTCCTCGAACAAAGCGACCCGAGAGCTCCTTGGAAGAACGCAAGGATTTTTGACAGTCGCATTCGAAGGAATATTAAACTGGCCGAGGCACCTAGTTTTGGTCAGTCGATTTTCGACTACGCTCCGAAGAGCCCAGGTGCCGTCGACTATGCAGCACTAATTACTGAAGTTGTGGCTGCGGAAGTCGCTGTGGCCCCTCCGGCTGTTCCTTCGACAACCGATATTGTTGCCGCATAAATAAGCGGAAACTTCTTTTTAACCAAAGCTGAAACGTAATCCGAGAACATCATCACAACTGATGGTTAGTACCAAGAGGAATTTCACCCAACAGGATCTGCAGCCGGAACTCGTTCTGGTCTTTGAGCGTGTGATTGATGTTCCGCCAGAACTTGTATGGGCTGCATGGACCAAGCCTTAGTACGTCAAAAAAAGGTCTACAACGGTTCCTTGGGCGACCATCGATTTTGAAATCGATTTTAGGCCCGGAGGGAAGTTCTGTACAATGATGCGTTCGCCAGAAGGAGACGAGTTTCCTAATTTGGGCTGCTATCTGGAACTGATTAAACGTCGAAAGCTCGTATGGAACAGCGCAATGGAACCAAGTTTTCGGCCTCGCGATACGTCGAAGATGCCATTCGCATTCACCGCGATTATCAAGCTCACACCAGAAGATAATTGAACAAGGTAAACCGCCAAAGTTCTTCATAGTGCTGCCGCAGGAAAAGAGAAGCACGAAAAGATGAGTTTTCACGACGGGGGATGAGGTGCTGACGATTTCACGGACAGTTCAACTCACAAGAAATCAATCACGGAGTTCGAACTGGTGAGGTGTCAGGTAGCCGATGGCGGAATGTTTTAGGTCGAGATTGTAGTACGCGATGTACTCACCGATCTCCCGCCTGGCCGTTCGATAATGTTTGTATTCGGTCATTTCGAGTTCTGTCTTGAGTGTTCCAAAGCAAGATTCCATGAATGCGTTGTCATAACAATTGTCAGCG
>JBAXBD010000252.1:0-8337 GCA_037142165.1 Schlesneria sp.
GTGCTCGGTTTTTCGTTGCAGACAATCATCCTGGACGTCTTTACCGGTTTGGCAATCCATTTTGACCGTCCCTTTTCGATCGGCGACTGGATCAGAATGTACGGGGAAATGGACGGCATGAACGCCAAAGTCTTAGAAATTAACTGGCGAACGACCCGTCTGCTGACCGAAACGAACGAACTCGTGATCGTACCGAACAGCATACTCGGCAAGATGATTTTCACGAACTACAACCAGCCCGATCAATCCACGCGACTTGAGGTTTCTGTTCGTTTAGATTCCGCCGTTCCTTTCGAGCGGTGCCGTCATGTGCTGCTCGCGGCTGCGAAAGGAACTGAAGGGATCATGGACGAGCCTTCGCCGGTCGTTCTGTTGGACGAAATGAACGAGGTGGGCGCCAAATATCTTGTGCGTTTCTGGATCAAACCGTGGACTCCCCTCTCGCCAACCACGGCATCAAGTCTTGTCCTGGCGAATGTTGCACAGAACTTACAGTTCGCAGGGATTGGTCAAGCGATTCCTAAGTTGATCAATTTTGATTCTCGGACGGCACCCAGCTACGTTGATAGCGGGCAACAGCTCAATCGAGTCAGCATCTTGCGAAAGATCTCGCTCTTCCAGTCGTTGAATGACGAAGAATTTGACATTCTGGCGGAATCAGCATCGAGCCAATCATTTATTCAAGGAGATACATTGATTCGCCAAGGTGACGCGGGCGATTCGATGTACGTCCTCGTCGACGGATTGCTGGATGTCTATCGCACTGGGGAAGGCAACACCGAGACTCGAGTTGCTCGCATTCAGACGGGGCGGTTTTTTGGAGAAATGTCATTGCTGACCGGAGAGCCACGTTCCGCCACGATTCGAGCCGCGTTGAATTCCGTTGTTCTGACCATCGAAAAGTCGGCTTTGTTGAAATTGCTGGAACATCGTCCCGGTCTGGTAGATGATCTCAGTCGATCTCTCGCCGAACGAAGGCTGGCCGATAAAGCTCGGGAATTGACTTCGACAAATTCTCTGCAAGAGCAATCCGATTCACTGACGGACCAATTCAAAAAGAAAATCCTCGGATTCTTTCGCGTCGTTTTCGACGGGGGAAGCAGATTGCAGGCTTAATTGAATTTACCCGCAAGCTAACACCGTCAAAGTCTCCGTGTGCACGTTGGTAAGATCGAAACGGGCGTGCGATGTCGTGGACTGTTGCGACAATAAATTGAGAGACTTTTCTTCAAGAAACCGGGGTGAAATTGAAAAAGTGGTGTGGTGCCGACTCTGAAATTTTAAGCTCTACACCGACATCACAGGGTCGGTGCAGAGTCAATTTTTTACAGTGATTCTCGATCACATTTGATTTTTCAGACAAAACATCCATGACGGCGTTGCCGTTGCGAGCGACGCCGAGAATCCCCTGCCATTCGAAATTCACGGTAGTTCATTTGCTGGCCAGTGAAAATGCACCATCCCAGTCGTTTGGGGGGGCGTTCCCGAGTTCATTCATGTGATTAAGCAAGAACGCTTGCGGACCGTCGCCGTCGGGAATCCGTTGGAGCAGAGACACGGCATTTGCCCAGTCGCCACTGATGACGGCTTCAACGGCGGCTTCGTGGTTGGCAATCATCTCTGTTGTGATCTCCGGCATCTCTTCCAACGAGGGGAGAAGTCCATAAACAGTGATTGGGGTATCCATCCCTTTCGGCCGGACGCGTGCAAGGCAACGGAGCCGACCATCAGAGGGATTCAAATATTTTTTTGCATATTCGGCAGTTGTTTCGTCCACGCAGATGGGAACCGCAAACTGCTTGGTCAAACCCTCAAGGCGAGATCCCTGGTTCACTACGGGCCCAAACACGCCGACTTTCGATTGCTGATTCATGCCGATCTGGCCAGCCAAAGCGCGACCATGCGCGATCCCCATCCCCACCGAGAACCCAAACAACAGGCTGTCGTTTTGAATGACACCTTGTTGGAAGGCGCGATACATCGCCAAGGCCGCCCGGCAGGCAGGGACTGGTCCCTCTTTCAGTTCAATCGGCCACCCCCAGACACCAAGTGCGGCGTCACCCTGAAAGTCGGCAATCGCTCCGTCACGCTCGACGATGCCTCCTGCCATCACTCCGAGAGCTGCGCTGACACTTCGCAGCAACGTTAACAGGTCGCTTTGAAGGGCTTCAGCCTTCTTTGAGAAGCCCCGCACATCGCAGAACAGAACTGAGATCTCGCGTTCGCTGGGACTGAGCGTTTCTTTTGAATTGCCTGCAGTCAGTCCTTCAATAACCTTCGGCGAGAAGAAGCTGCTGAGTTGGGTCTTCTGCTCTTGAAGCATGCGGACGTGACGGATTGACCCGATAAACTGCGCAACCAGTTGTGTGAAGCGAAGATCTCCTAACAGATCAGCTTCCGTAACCATCAATCCGCCATTTGTCGCGCCTTGACCTGAAACGTACAGACACCAGCCCTTACTCGATTCGGCCTTAATCGGCGCACAAAACGCCCAGCCCAATCCTTCGCTCATCGTAAACTGAGATTCGTCTGAGCTTTCGAAGACGTGAATGACGCTCGATTGCGTCTGCAGGCATTTAAGAATCATGCGCCGACTGGGAACAAACCGCCCTTCAAAGCGTTCGCGAGTCTCGACGCGCATTGAAAGTGGCTTGGGAAACGACTGGATCTGAGAAACGTCCGCAGGTAGCTGTGTTTCGTCGAAATGCGCCACGGCGACGGCGAGAGAACTTGGAATCGCCTCGATCAACAGACGGGACAACATTGCCCCCAAGTCATCGTCCGAGTGCGACTCGGCAATCCTGTCGGGCAACTGTTCAAGCAGTTCCATTTGCCGTTCGCCGTTGCCAAAGGCGACTTTCCGCAATTCTGCGGAAGAATAGGCCCGTTCTGAGCCTTCGTGGCTATCTTCTTCACAGAACTCGTAATTGTGCAAGTTTCGCTGTGTCTCGATTTCTTTTTCAGGACTCGTCGACGTGCGCGCGATCACGGAACTGACGTGAAAAATTGTTGTGCCAATCTGGAACCATTCGTCGACGCCGAGCACCGCTTCACGAACTGGTTTTCCCCCGAACATGATCGGATTCCTGGCTTGTTCCAGGCACTGCACACGCAATTTACCATTGCCCCATGCGACGTCGGCATGTTCGCGCGAGATCATCTGGTCCCAGGGGATTTCCCAGCCCAATTTGGCGGTGCGACCGATCCGGACCGTTTCCTGGTCTTCGAGAATCTTCAGCAATCTCTGGGACGCATCCTGACCAGAAATTGTGATGTTTACTGCGGAGGCCATACTGATCAAATCCTTTAACCATTAATCATAACGGGAACTAAAACGAATATGTCTGATTTGGCTGGCTGATCGTCAGCGTATCAAGATTCAGATCTTTTAACTCACTGACCACGGCACTGTAAAACGCCGGCTTGATATGCACCGCCACGACGGGAATTGACCTTCCGGCCTTCGAATATTCTTCAAGGAACAACGATGGCGTCAGGTGTTTTGCTTTTTCTGCCAGCCATCGCATCGAATTTGGAAAAGCTGCTTCCAGAATGACCGCTTTCACACGGGGCGTATTCCGAACGTATTCCCAAATCGTTTCGGTTTGAGCCGTATCGCTGATGAACGCCACGGCGGTCTCCCCGTCATCAACGATAAAACCGAACGTCGGGATGACGTGGTTCAGGGCGATCGGCGTAACTGTCATTCCGTCGATGTCAACTGGTTTGCCGTCTTCCAGTACCACGAAACGGAGAAATGGAGATTCCTCACCCGACAACCGAATCATATCGGGCCAGACGACGTCATTGAAGAAATGCGCCATCAGGTTGTCGACCACGTGCTGCGAAGCATAAACCGTCGGACAATGTGGTCCCGGCTGATAGACATTGTCGATGAAAATCGGCAGTGAGGCGACATGATCCAGATGCGCATGCGAGATCAAAACCGACCGAACGGCTTTTTGCCTATCGAGACCGGCAAACCCAATGCTTCCAGCGTCGATCACCAGCGAGCCATTCACAACGTATGACGCAGCGAACTGATGAGCAGCACCTTCGACCGACGATGATAATACGGTAACGTCCACAGTGTCCCTTAAGGAGCGGGGTTGAGTGGCTGTGATGACACCCCCTGTACCGAGCCTTAAATATATCGGAGCAGGTCTGTTGCAACAAGCATTTGAACAGGTATGTAAGTCATTCAGTCCCAGCAGTGCCACCACCCAAATTCTACTACTGATTTCGAATTCAACGCATGAATTTCTGACCCTCAGTCAGTCCTTTTTTTGCAGATATAACGGTTAAGGGAGCGTGAATACCGGGTTGTGTACGGGCGTGAGTCTCTGCTTCGCTCATTCAAATAACCGAAGTTGCCTCGATTTGGGAATCGGCCTGCAAAAGTGTGATGTATCGAGCGGCGGATGTCCGTGTATCAGATCGTACTTTTTCGCGAAAACGTCAAAAGTCTGTCGGATCTGGTCGGCCATCTCGCCCCGTCCGGTCATGCGAGTTCCAAAATCGCTTTCGTACAGTTGACCTCCACGCGTCTCCCGCAGGCGTGATTCGATCTTTTCTCTCTGGTTTGGCAGATGTCGAGCGAGCCATTCCAGAAACACTGGCTTGACGGTCAGCGGCAGGCGAAGCAATACATACGCTGCCGATGTGGCACCAGCATCGCGAGCCGCTCGCAAGATGGCAGGAACCTCTGAATCGTTCAGGCTGGGGATTATCGGGGCAACCATGACGTGGGTGGGAATCCCAGCATCAGAAAGTTCCCTGATCGCACGCAATCGAGCGGTCGGGCTGCTCGTCCTTGGCTCCATCACCCGTGTCAAAGCCTGATCGAGCGACGTGATGCTGAGTGCAATACTTATGAGATTCCGTTCGGCCATCGGTTTCAGCAAATCCAGATCGCGAGTCACCAATGCGTTCTTGGTAATGACAGCAATTGGTTGCCGAGCTTCCAGGGCGACTTCAAGACATTTTCGAGTCAACTGGAAATGCCGCTCGGCGGGTTGATAGCAATCCGTCACGCCGGACATCATCACTAATTCCGGCTCATAACGATCGCGGGCCAACCAGTCACGAAACAGTTCCGGCGCCCGCTCTTTCACAAAGATCTTCGATTGAAAGTCGAGGCCAGCACTCAGGTCAAGATATTCGTGCGTTGGTCGCGCATAGCAGTAGCTACAGCCATGCGCACAACCCCGATACGGATTGACGCTGTAACGAAAGAAGACATCTGGACTGTCATTTTCCGAAACCACCGACTTTGACAAGTCTGAAAAGTATTCCGTCCGAATCCTCGAAACATCGACGGCGTCTTCCGTGTCGAGGTCCGAAAGATCTTCGACATATTCGATTCTGGTGAAGCGGTTACCCGGATTGATTTGAGCCCCGCGTCCGACAAATGGTGGCCGAAGCTGTTCGTCCATGTCGATTCTCCTTGAACTCGAATTCAAATTACTTTTATTCGAGGCATTCGGTCAGAAATGGACGGTTCCTTTCGCCACTTCTCTTGAGGAAAGATTATCGAGACGAGGCTTCGTCGCAACGCGGGGAGGTCGGAAAACTGGTCCGGATTAATTTTCACAACTTTTTTGATTCCGCTTACTGCAATAAAAAAGTGGGTCTGCGAAATCATCGGATGTGCTCATGTCCATGTTTTACGGACACGTTTCCGCTGGACGGATCATGGCGTGCTGGCTAGAACACATTCGGTGTCAGATGCTGGCCGGATCAACAGGCCCGTCGAAATCGGCCGGGCGATGATTTGCAAAAATCCGACACGAAGTAATTTAAGCCACTCGAAGGTTGTTGATACGTCTCGTGACGATTGATCCCTTATTTCACCGGAAACCTGGGATGTAAGGGAAGTTCGAATTCTTTCAGGAGGTTCTGATGTACCGGTATTTCGCGTTTCTTTTCCTTCTCGGGGCGACCTCCTCACTGTTTGCTCAGGCACAGACTGACGCCAGCGCGACCGCCAAGAAAGAACAGGCGCCGGTAACCGAAAAGCCGGCTGACAAGAAGCTGACTGTGGCTCATATCGAAATTACAGGAAGTTATTCCGAGGGGGCTGGTGGAAGCGGGCTGTTCAGCGAAGTGGTTGAAACGTTAGGAGACGTGCTACAACGACTGAAGAAGGCAGCCAGTGATGAAACCCTGGAAGCAGTCGTGTTGCACATCAATGGACCTCATATCGGTTGGGCCAAACTGAATGAATTGCGTACTGGAATTGCAAAGATCCGTCAGAAAGGCCGCAAGGTTTATGCATGGCTGGAAGGAGCCGATACGAAGGACTACCTGCTGGCGTCCGCCTGTGATCAAATCATTATTCCCGAATCGGGCATCGTCATGATGCCGGGTCTGAGGGCGGAAATTTCGTTCTACAAAAATCTTTTCGACATGCTATCGATTCAACCCGAGATGCTGCGGGTTGGTGAATTTAAATCGGCGGCCGAACCGTACAGTCGATCGGAAATGAGTCCCGCATTTCGTGAAGAAATGGAAGCGATCATTGACGATTACTTCCGTCAGATCGTTGAAATGGTCTCGACCTCACGTAAGCTGACCGCAGAACAAGTGACATCGATCATCGATACCGGCCTGTTTTCGGCCGAAGACGCCAAGAAGGTCGGACTGATCGATCATGTTGGCTACGAAGATCACATTACGACGCTGATCAAAGGAGGTCAGAAGGACGTCGAGATCAAGTACACCAAGGGGTATGGCAAGAAGAAGTTTGATACCGATTTCAGCGGCTTTTCCGGTATGGCCAAGTTGATGAATATGTTGATGGGGGTTGAACCATCGTCGCGCAAGTCGTCGAACGCCAAGATTGCCGTCATTAGTGCAGTCGGTCCGATCATGTCTGGATCAAGTCAGAGCGACTTCTTCGGTGACGAATCGATGGGATCGTCGACGATGATCAAGGCGATCCGGCAAGCACGCGACGACGCGACGGTCAAAGCAGTCGTGCTGCGTGTGGACAGCCCTGGCGGAAGTGCCCTGGCGAGTGACTTGATGTGGCACGAACTGGAAACGCTGGATGGCAAAAAGCCTCTGATCGTCAGCATGGGAGACACCGCCGCAAGCGGCGGTTATTACATCGCTATGGGGGCCGATCGAATCTTTGCCGAACCAGGGACCCTGACAGGCTCGATCGGTGTCGTGGGTGGCAAAATTGCCTTGGAAAAGTTTTATGCCAAAGTCGGGATCACTTCGAGTGTCGTTCAGAAGGGTAAGAATGCTGGTGTCCTCAGCACCACGAAACCTTGGACGGATACTGAGCGCGAAGCCATGCAGAAGATGATGAACGACATATATGCACAGTTCACAAAAAAGGCAGCTGCCGGTCGCAAGATGGAGTACGAAAAACTGGAGAAAATGGCTCGCGGTCGCGTTTACACAGGTGTCCAGGCGTTGTCACTTGGATTGATCGACGAACTGGGGACGCTGGACGACGCCATCGCTCATGCGAAAAAGTTGGCCGGAATCGATCCCGAAAGCAAACTCGAACGTTTGAACCTGCCGAAACCGACCAGCCCGTTTGAGGCTTTGTTCGGCCCGATCGATCCCGCTGCACAACTGGGCGCCGGCATCGCAAAATCGTGGCTGAATCAGCTTCCGCCCGAGATTTCATCTCAATTAAAGAGTCTGGATGTGTATGATCTATTGGCGCGGGAGAAATTTCTCACTGTGATGCCGTACCAACTGATGATTAAGTAAATGATCCCTGGGATAAATTGATTTTGAACCGAAAAGCTGCGAAAATGGGAGTCACTGGTGGATGCTTTGAGCCGCCAGTGTCGTCTCATTTCACGGCTGGAAAGCGCGAGCACTGGCAAGCTAAGACGCACGTCAATGGTCCCCGGAGCGGATTCACCCTGCTGGAAGTCATGCTGGTGCTAGGTGTTCTGGCCATTTTTGCCGGAATGACGGTTCCGTCCGTCATGCGAATGTTTGGCCAGCAGAAACTGACAGGAGCGGCAGAACGAGTTCGCTCGTCAATTGCCAGCACTCGCATCAGGGCGATCGAGTCGGGGATCATCTACCAGTTCTGCTGCGAAACGAACGGGAGTCGGTATGTTGTTGTCCCGTTCGAACCCGACCATGCCAATTCACAGCAGGGTGGTGTAGCGACGCTGCTGAGTCGAGCGGCGGGGCGACTGCCAGCCGGAATCGTTTTCAGTTCGGTCAATTTCCGTGGAATCGGTGATACTGCCAACGCAACTGCCCTTACGCCCGTCAGCGCGGGCAGTTCACATAAACTGATGCCGGGATCATTGGACGGGCTTCCCAATGCCGCCGAACTCGCGGGTGCCAACTGGTCCC
>JBAXBD010000253.1:0-8335 GCA_037142165.1 Schlesneria sp.
CGAAGACACCCTCAAGTCCGTTTTTAAATTTCGTGAAGAATTCCGTCCCACAACGAAATTCGCAGATAAATCGCGGATGCTTCGGCTTCCCCATCATCCCGGAAATCGGAAAGTGCTTCGAGAAGCCTTTTTGCGAGCGGTCCGTGCTCGTTCTTGTCAAGCTCGACGTGCCGATGAAGATAGTGACGTAATCGATCGACGCAACAGCCGTTCGCTGGTAACGCTTCGATAAATCTGGAAAACATGTCCGAAATCAGATCTTCCCGGCCATAAAAGAAAGCTGCCGCGACTTCGTGAGGTTTTCCGTACATCGCCACATGTAATGTCGATTGCACGAACTGTCGCGTGGTGGGGAGAATTGCCAAAGAGTTCAAAGCTTGATCGACCGGGACTTGCTTTCGTAACAGTTTGATAAACACACGAATTGGTCGCGTATCGGCGCCGACCTCGTCCATCGCAGCGAGATAAAGTTCGAAATGACTTGAATATCCGCCTCGCCCATCTTCGTCGCATTCTTCGCCAAGGAGAATTTCGTTGATGAACCGCACGAGCGAGGCGTCTGGTGTCGGTATCCAGAGGATATCAGAACAGGTCACCATTCTTTGAAGTCGCTTCAAAAGCGACATGAAGTCCCACACAGCAAATACATGCTCACGCATGAAAAGACGCAGGTCGTCGATGCGTTGCAGAGACGAGTACAAGGGATGCTGCAGAAGTTTTGATCGAAGTTCTTGCGACAACAGCGAATTCCTTTAGCGTTCTTATATGACGCTGCTGATTCAATTACGCGCATAGAGATTGGAAATCGCCTCATCAAATCCGCATTATGAATTTCGTCTCGGCGACGACGCAGCTAGCGATCGAGGCTTTATTGATGTTTATCAGTCGAATCCGCTAATCTTTAGAAAACTCAAGACTGAATCTAGTCAACGCCTGAAGAGACGGCAATAGATTAAACGCGTCTTGATAAACGTTTGCGAAAACCATAATGAAAATGCGCAACACCGCAAGCGGTGATTCGAGCGCAATCTCCCAGGCTCGTGGAAGTTCAGCCTGAAGGAGTCAGAGCAGCGGCGATGATCGACCGCAAAAGCTCGACAGGAAAGTAAGACCGACGTCTTTGTTCAGTTTGAGGTGGACTGGTTGTCTGATTTCGGATGGATGAACTGCCCCAGGCGAACCTCTCGACAACGGCGGGAATTTGTAATTCGAACGGTCATATCCCCTTTTTCAGAAAAGGACGAAAGCAATAATGATTCCGGTTGGTCCTGATCACCTCGAAAATCGGGATTTGAAGCGGTTTCGAGAATCCAGCGAATCAAAGCCAGAAGGACTTTCGGGTAATCCAACAAGACCGTCTCGGTTGGTCCCGATGGCATTGTTGGAATCTCGTAATTGACGGATTCATATTCGTTACGCAAACCGAAAGAGACCATCTCAAAGGCTTCTTTCGTGAGATCGGTAAGGACTGTTTCCACCGGTCCTCGGTCTTCCGGCTTTGCAATCCCGGCAATGACCGAAATTGTTAAGCTCAAACGGTCGCCGGCGGCACGCATTTCCGAAAGGGCTTCTTGAATCAGTTTTAAATCTGGCGACGTTTCCTGACGGTCGGCCAGGAAGCTTGCCGCGAACAGCGTGTTTTGAATCACATACAAAGGTTGCCGGACCTGATGCACGGATGCCGCGAGAAGAAATGATTGTTGCCCGGATTCGACCTCGTCGTGCTTTTGCATCCGCTCACGCCTCTTTTGTTTTACGAATTTCGCACTGCTCATACCTCTTCGAATTCAACCCCAGCCTTTGTAATCAACCTCGTCAGTTCGATGTTGGTTGCCACGTTGAATTTCTCAAGAATGCTCCTTCGTCGGAGATCGATCGTTCGCAGCGAGTAGTGCATCTTCATCGCGATCGTTTTCAGCGGTGTCGAGTCGAGCAATTCACGAAGTATTTTTGTTTCCTCGGGAGTCAAGTTTTTCAATTTCTCGCGGACCTGAAGCTTAAATTGACGCTCATCATAGCTGGTTTGACTTTTGGCTAACGCCTGCACGATCGTATCCCACAGTTCCTGCTCGCGATATGGCTTTTCCAGAAATGTAAACGCACCGGATTTAAATGATTCGACTGCCATCCGCACGTCGGCGTATCCCGTCACAACAATCACAGGAACGTGCCAATTCATCCTGGCAATTTCTTTCAAAAGCAGCAACCCACTCATTCCGAACATGCGGATATCAGTAATCACGCAGCCATACGGCTCTTCAGTCACTGATTCGAGAAACTGTTCTGCAGTATTAAAAACTTTGGTTTGCAAACCCATAGCGTGTACCATGATCTCGATAGACCGGCACACGGCGGGATCGTCGTCAACGACGTAAATGGTTTGTTGTTCAGAATGCAAATCTTCAATTCCTGATGAACGCTTGGAAAGTTGCCTGTGGATACCACGGGTGTTCGCAAAGCTGGCATGAAAAGTTCAATTTTGACTACATTGTGTTCATACGCCTCCTAAATCTGTTCTCAACTGGACCAGTGTACCAGCGATGAATTATCGCGATCAAGGCTCTCAGACGGCTTTGTCATTAAATCACCATTTGCCCGGGGATGAAGCTGCTTATCTTCTTCCAGTCGATTCAGAATCACAACCTTCAGGCGTGACGAGAAGTACGGCTTTTCTGCGTTCGAGGAACGTCGGAGCGCTCGCCATCCTTGGCAACACCGTGAACCTAACGAATGAGATCTTCTAAAAAAACAGTTATAACGCTTTTATCAACAACCTCGGAATGGATTTACAAAGTGATCAGCATTTGTTTTTACTTTACGCCAATGACTGACAACGTTGTCTGGCATTCCATACAACTAAGCACTCGATCTTTTGCCGAACCGCTGATTATGTTTGCAAACATTTTTTAAATCGATGTGTTCGATTGATCGGTCGCGGACGAGATGACCTGCCTCAGAAGAACCCGCTGCTGATGACGAGGATTTCGGATTTGAATGGTGACGTCCCCGTCCCCTTCGCTTGAGAATGCAAAAAGCGTCAGCGATTCTGAATGACTGGAATCACTGTGAAATTCGCTCCGCGAGGCGGTTTCGAGAATCCAGCGGATCAGAGCAAGCAGGGCCGTCGGATAATCAATCACCATCTTGGCCGGGTTCAACCCCGATAACGTTTGATCGAGATCGTAGTTTACTGCTTCCTGGTCACGTCGAAGACAGAAGGACGCCATTTCGAAGGCCTCTTTCACTAACCCTGAAACAACCGCCTCGACGGGTTTTTGAGCTCCTGGCTTCGCAATTCCTGCGATGACTGAAATTATCGAAGTCAAGCTATCGACTACTGCACCCATCTCAGTCAGGGATCGTTGAATCTGCGTCACGTCAGGAGACGACTGGTGACGCTGCACCAGATGGCTGGCTGCAAAAAGTGCATACTCAATTACAAGAAGTGGTTGCCGAGCCTGATGAACTGCAGAGAGAAATAGCGTCTGAACCTCAGGATGAGACACGCCTTGGTCCATCACTTGACTCCACCTTTCCCTCGAATCCCAGGACTCGACTTTTCACGTTTTCGCAAATACGAGCGGCATAGAATCAAGCTCCTTTAATGTTCCATGAATCATTGCCGCATTGGAATCGTGGAGCAACCGCTCCAATCGCATTTTCCTGTTTGCTTCTGCATTCGGATCTGCAATCGAAAGATCGCGCTTGTCGTAAGTTGTTTGAATTAAGCAATTATTGGCTGACGCACTTAATGCGGTCGTTGAAACTCGCAATTGTGAATCGCAACACTCTAAAACAACCGCAGCACTTTTTCGACACACCAACACACACCGAGCGCACCATATACACGCATTTTCGCGATGTTGCGAGCCTGCCTCGCTCGTTCCACTAAAGAACAATTTGGCGTGCACAAACGCGCATCGTATTGCTAATAGAGGCATTTATTGGCATTTCTTGACCACAGCCGTTTTCTTTCGCTTACAGAATGGATATTAAATGTCTGAAACAGAGTGACGTTGGTCGTCGGCTTTTGGGTGGCCTCCACCTTTGCGTGCAATGAAAATACATGTTTAAGTATTCTTGTCATTTCATTTGTTTGTATTTGCGATCGTGTTGACTCACTCAGTTTTTCGTTCGCCACCACTCATCTTAAGGAGAGGCAATCAGTTATTAAGGAGAGGCAATCAGTTAGTTCGACCGGGCGACTCTGGCGGCAATGATGCATGGAGGCTCATTCAGGTTATCGTCGTTTTTTTAAGGAATTACGGGCGATGGCAAAGCACTCAGTCACAAAATTGCGGGATTTAAGTTTTTTCGTCGAAATCATTTGACATTCGCATCATGTAAAACATCGTTCCAAAATCACTCATTTCACTGGGAATTCGCATGTTTAACACACTTCCAGACGACGTTCGTCAATCCAACCAGCAAGACAGTCTGCAAAACATGGAACAGGGGGGGGCTAAAGCCGAAAACACGAATGGACCGGTTGAGCGGAAGCAACCGCATGTTGGCCGATATATGAAACAATCGGTAAAATTCGGGGACGGCTGCGATCCCGAGGATCTGAAATTTCTGGAATCATCGTTTCCGGAACTTACGGACTTTCAGTTCCTTGGCAGGGGTGGTTTTGGGGCTGTCTTTTCTGCCAACCAGTCTCACATGAATCGCCGCGTGGCGGTCAAGTTGCTTCACGCTGACCTTGCGTTAAAAAAAGGTTTTGTTGAAAGATTTCAACAGGAAGCTCAAGCACAGGCTTGTGTTGCCCATCCGAATATCGTGACAGTTTTTGACGCCGGCATTCGAAACGACCGACCCTATATCATCATGGAATACGTTTCGAATGGGACGTTGAGAAATCGAATTTCGTTTCAACCGTTTTCAAGCCGCGAGGCGCTGTTGATGCTGCAACAGCTTTGCGATGCTCTTGAATGTTCTCATGGCTCAAAATTAATTCATCGAGATATCAAGCCGGAAAACATCCTGATCGACCACCACGGCAATTTAAAGCTTTCGGATTTCGGCCTGGCAAGAATTGTGTCAGAAGTGCAGGAGTCGGATAACAATATTGACCATTATTACGCGGGGGGAACCATGAATTATATGGCCCCCGAATTAATGAGCAGGCCATGGGCGGCAGACGCTCGGACAGATCTGTACTCCGTGATCGTCGTCTTTTACGAAGCGATGATGGGTGAAATACCGCGAGGTTCATTTGAAGCCCCTTCATCGAAAAGTCGAATGATCCGCCCACTGCGAAAACAGGTGGATCACATTGTATTTCGCGGCCTGCAGTCTAACCCCAATCGTCGATTTCAGTCTGCGATTGAATTGAGGAATCAAGTCGACGCAATCGTTGACGATCCTCGACTGACAAAACGCGTTTCGATGAAATGGTTGTCAAATCATGACGAGCGTCGAAAGTACTGGATGGTAGCAGCCATGGGAATCATGCTCATGCAGATGGCGGTCACCGGGTATTACTACGTTAGCAGTCTCCGTAAATTAGACCGTCAAAGAGCCTACACGAGTCAGGCGATCATTGCAGCAAAACAAAAAGAAGAAGCACTCGTCGCCGTTGAGGCGGAATTAAAGAAAATCAAGAATCTACAAGAACAGCGAATGTCGCTGGTCGACCCGAATGAGTTCAACGCCATTGTGAAGTTGTCCGACGACAGTGCCTGGCTGAACAGCGACTTTGGGGTAAAAGATCTTTCGACGGATGAACGCCTGGCGATCGATCGCATCCTGTCTGAAATGCGCCAGGAGTATCTTCAAGTAGAGTTGGCGAACACGACGCAGGAAGTCCGACCCGACGAGACGATCGTCTCCACGGTCCGAATAAATTGTGATTATCTCGACGAACTGGAAGAGCGATTGTGGTCCAAAATTGACACCGTCGTTCCTGTCGCAACTCAGAAGCTTTTGCGAGACACTCTTCCGCTGTTTGTCGACTGTACTTCGCTTGTTACCGAAATGCCGGGCAAGACAGATTCAAAACGACTTGAGTTTGGCAAGTTGATCACCACCGACCCCAGCGTCAATTTCGATGTTGGCAACAAACCGAAATCGAAGGTGAGCAGGCTCTTTCCAAGTAAGCTCAGATATCCACAATTGTTCGGGTGGAGCCCCGAAGATATGCCCATCCGTATCAGTATCAGGCGGAAGGGGATGTGGTTTGCGTGGGGCATTGAGCAAGCGGTTCACTCCAAGGGGCCGAACGACGGAAACCATCCTCAAGCGGCAGAAACGTTTCGAATTGTTGATTACGGAGAATCTCCAATAATCCCTTCAGGGCTTCGCCGATTCTGGTGGGACCCGGTCACCTCAAGCGAAAGACCGGTGAGGAGGGTTAAGCAGAACCCAAGATCCGATATCGTAAGTCTTCGGTCACCAAATTCGGCGCAACTGCCTGGAGCATCCGTTGGGGTCATGAAATCACCGGCGCGTTGAGGAATCAAATTCGTGCAGGTGATGGCGAGTTTTTCGGCGGCCTGCATCACATTCGAGGATTGAGGGACGCATCTGCTGATCAGATGCGACTGCGAAACATTGACCACAATCGATATTATGGATATACACGCGGAAGCTTGTTTCCGTGTAAGGACTGTTAACAAGGACCGGCCCGTCGAATTTCTCCGGCTATGCGGTGACTCTCACGCAACGTGCAATTCGCTTGATCGCTTTTCTGTCACGGGAAAATGAGTCATTCTGCGGTAGGTGAGCCGTTGTGTCATTGATGCCGACCCGTTTGATCTCTTCGGCGAGTTGACCGCCGTCGTTTAACTCGAAGCAAATACCACAACGTTTGTCGCATTGGTTGAAACACGATGTTTGAGCTGATGTGTCGATGAATTGTTGGATCTGCTTTTCAATGAATCTGGTGAATTATGGAGTGAGAGCATCAGATGCCAGATGACCCCAATCCCGAACTGCGCGATCAGGACTTCCAATCCCGGATTTTCTATCATCTGGTCGAAAAGATTGCCGCGTCGGAGCAACATGTTCAAAATATTTTCAACAGCCTTCACGACGGCGTCTTAGAGATCGACGCCACTGGGAAGATCTTGTTTTCGAATGCTGCGGCATCGAAGCAATTGGGATTCAGCTCCGAGGAACTCAAGAGCAAATCAATTCAAGATTTTCTGACGATTCCTTTCTGCGAAGATCGGTTTTGCGATCATTTCAATTCGCCGAACGAGTGTCAGATTCGGTTGAGTTCGGAAGAATTGATCTGGTGCTCAATTTGCGCCAATACGAGCTCACATGGGATGATCACGGTCACCATCCACCAAATCGAAGAACGGAAACAGGAAGAAAGTCGACGGCGCAAGCTCGAGCGAAACTTGCGAAAGATTAACAAACAACTGAAGATCGCGAATCAGCGGAAAAATGACATTCTGGCGATGGTTGGCCACGAATTTCGAAACCCTCTTTCCGTCATGCAGAATGCATTGGCAGTTTTTACGGAAAGGCGGGTGACAGCGGATCAGCAATACGAAGCCGCGAAGTTGTTAAACTGGCAACTGCAGAAGCTCAAGCGATACCTCGACGACCTTCTCGATTCCATCCGTGTCGATTCGAACGCTTTGCAAATGAACCGCACCGTGCAAGAAATCGGCGCGATACTGAGACGGTCGATTGAATCAACAAAAAAGACTTTTTCAGACAAGAATTTACAACTGCAGTTTATCATTCCGCAAACTCCAGTTATCGGTTTTGTGGATGATTTGAGGTTAGAACAAGTCTTCGAGAACCTTCTCACGAATGCCGCAAAGTGGAGTTATCCGAACGGCAGGGTCATCGTACATGTCGACGAATCCGAAGGGGACATCGTCATTCGGATCGTCGATAACGGATCGGGATTTTCAGAGGAATTTGCACCTTCGCTCTTTAAAAAATATCGCCGTGAGCATCCGAAAGCTGCGACGAGCGGGTTTGGAATCGGTTTGTCCCTTTGCAAGGCAATCGTCAAGTTACATGGCGGCACCATTTCAGGGCATTCCGACGGCCCCGGATACGGTGCGGAATTTCGGATTAGATTACCTGCGTATAAGAGGAGGCCCTCTGGGGCCCTTGAGCCATCGTTGGCCGGCGGCGGATCTTCTGTGAAAAAGCAGGCTATCGTTGTCGATGACTATCCTGAAGCAGCGGAATCACTTGCCGTATTGCTTCGCATTCGGGGCTTTGAGGTCGTTACGGCGAAGGATGGTGCCGAGGCGATTCAGCGAATTAAAGATTCCTCGCTCGCTCTTGCTTTTATTGATATCGGTTTACCAGTTGTTGACGGCTTTGAAGTTGCTCGACAGGTCCGTCAAGAAATTCAAAATCGCAA
>JBAXBD010000254.1:0-8260 GCA_037142165.1 Schlesneria sp.
GGTTGAAGCGGCCAAGACGATGCGTCCTGCGGCAGGGTTTGAGGCGCTCGATTCGGACAGCCACCTTGTCCGGCTGGCCGCCTGGCTCGGTCGACATCGCATTATCGTCGTTTTCTTCGACGGGGAACGAGGTGCCGACAACGATCCTGATTTGTTGAAATTGCGAGATCGCTTTGCCGAGCTTCAAGCGTACGATGTGAAAGTTGTGGGGGTGACGGCGTCAATCCCGCAGGTCAATCGCGCCGCCATGGAACGAGCAGGGGGAGAGTTTCCGTTTCCACTCGTTTCGGATGTCGACCCGCAATCTCCGGAAGGGACGCTTCGAATCCATCGCCACTGGGGGAGACTCGACCCCGTCAAGGAAACACCCCTTTCCGGCGTCTTTTTCATTGACCGGAAAGGGCAAGTCGCGCATGTCGGTCCGATCCCGAAGCCATACGACAACGTCGACCAGATCTTCGACTTGCTGGCAAAGTGAAATTGTCGTTCACGAGCGGAGCGGGCCGCTGAGTGTGTCACGACGACCACGCTCCTGAATCGCCTCTACTCAGTCGAACATGAGCGATTTTCCGAATCCGATTCCCTGACTGGCGGGATTTGCTCATGCTGCACTTGCCATAATACCGACCAGTTGGTATAGTAAAACAACACCAACCGGTCGGTGTTGTTTTACTCGGCAAGGAAGTGGTTGCAAATGGCCAGGCGCAAACCAGAAGCATCAGCCCGTGAGCCTATTCTTGAGGCCGCGATCCGGGTCGCATCTCGAGACGGGTTGTTGTCGATGACTCTTGATAACGTCGCTCGAGAGGCGGGGGTAAGCAAGGGGGGGTTGATTTATCATTTCGCCTCCAAAGATGAACTCGTCCGCAGTTTGATTACCCATTTTGCGTTACATGTCGAGCAGACGTTGAATGCGAAGGTTGCTGTTGATCCTCAGCCAACCGGACGCTGGGTCAGGGCATTATTAGATAGTTGCGTCATCCCGGCAGAGAATGCCGATGCGACTGAGTCAAACCCTTTGCTGGCGATGAGCGGCATGGGGAAGTTTCATGCATCACTGCTGGCCGCCGTTGCGGTCAATCCAACGCTGCTTGAGCCGCTACGGTCATTCGGAAAACAGATGAGGGATCGGATTCAGGCCGAGGATCCGCAGGCTCTGGAACAGTTGCTCTTATGGATGGCGATTGACGGGTTATTTGTGTGGGGATTGTTTGGACTGATTTCACCCACCGATCCGTTACGGCAGGAATTACTCAATCGCATTCGGGAAAAGACGTTTCAGCCAGTTGATTCTCCTGCGTCAAAAAAACGCTCGACGAAAGCTCCTGCAAAGCGTCCCGTTGCGAAGAAAAGAGGCTCTCAATGAGCACAACGAATCTCAATCCCAAGTCAACTCAATTGGCATCTCGCTTCAACATCCGATGCTTGTGGGCCGCCGCCGTACTTGTTGTTGTGATCGGCGGCACGGCATTGGCCATCTATCAGTCTGATCGTACCGATCGCTTATCGGAATCGTCATTTCGTGGCCCCACCATCCCCACCAAAGTTCATTCGCTGGGTCGATTGGAACCGCAATCGCGAGTGATTCGGTTGTCGAGCCCCACTGCGGCTGAGGGTTCAAGGATCGAACAACTGACCGTCAAAGAAGGGGATGCGCTGCACGCCGGGCAGGTTGTTGCCATGCTGGACACTCATGACCGGCGAAAGAGCGCACTTGAAGAAGCGGAGGCGCGAGTTCGAGTGGCTCAGGCGAAGTTGTCTCAGATCAAGGCGGGGGCCAAACCTGGCGACATTGTTGCGCAGCAGTCAGCCGTCAATCGGTGTCGCTTTGTTCTCAAGAATGCCGAAGCCGAACTCGAGCGGTCTCGGAAACTGGCGGCCTCACGGACTATCTCTGAATCGGATTTCGAACAACGTAAACTTCAGGTGGAACGCTCGCAACAAGACCTTGAACAAGCACAAGCGACTCTTGAAAGTCTGCAGGAAGTCCGTCAAGTCGATATCGATTTACAACAACAAGAGATTGAAAGTGCGATCGCAACGGCAGCAAGGGCGCGAGCCGATCTGGAAGCGACGTTGATCAAGACACCGATCGATGGCCACGTCCTGAGAATCCATACCAGGGCAGGTGAGCGTGTCAGTGATAAAGGGGTCATGGAAATTGGTCAGATCGACCTGATGTACGTCGTCGCAGAAGTTTATGAGGCGGACATCTCGCGAATCCGTATTGGCCAGTCAGCACAGGCAAAGCTGACCGGTTCGACAATATCGGTCGCTGGTCAGGTGGAAGAAATCGGCTTGATTGTCGGACGAAAGGATGTGTTAAACAACGACCCCGTCAGCGACACAGACGCGCGCGTCGTTGAAGTACGCGTTCGACTCAACAGCGGTGACAGCGGCCGAGTTTCAGGCTTTTCCAACGCACGATGCGAAATCACCTTTGATGGCCAAACTGATTTGAATAAGGCTGAATGAGTCAAATTCACTTCGAAGCACGAGCTGAGTTGATGTGTTACGGCCTTCAGCATGCGGAACAATGCCGCAGAAAAAACTTTTTTTGAACGCGAAGGAAACGGGTTATGCGGTCCAGTTGGCAAGTCGCCTGGAAGCAGCTCAGTCACAGCAAAGTCAAGCTGATTGTTGCGACTGCCGGCGTCGTCGTCGCGGTGCTGTTGATGCTCGTGCAGCTCGGTTTTCTCAACGCGGCGTATGATTCGTCGCTGGCAGTTCCCAAGCGAGTAACAGCGGATCTTGTTGTTCTCAGCCCGCAGTCACCAACGTTCGCCACGCCAACTCAATTTGCACGTCGAATGCTGTATCGGCTTCCTGCACACCCTGCGGTTGCCGAGGTCCAGGCCATCTATCTGGGGACAGGTCGCTGGAAAAACCCGTGGGACAAATCGGAACGTCAGATCCTGGTTTACGGACTGGGAGCGGGTGAAAACATGTTGCAGATTCCTGGTTATGACGACGCGGTCGACCAGTTGCAGCAGCCCGATGTGGGCCTTTTCGATCGACGTTCAAGGCCAACGTTCGGGCCGGTCGCAGACGCACTGTCAAAGGGCGAACGGGTCGATGTCGAGGTCAATCGCAGGAAGATCACGATTGCCGCCTGTACTGAAATCGGAGTGACGCTTGGTGTCGATGGAAACCTGTTTGTGTCCGACACCAACTTCCTTCGT
Source organism: Schlesneria sp. (assembly GCA_037142165.1). Classification (GTDB taxonomy): domain Bacteria; phylum Planctomycetota; class Planctomycetia; order Planctomycetales; family Planctomycetaceae; genus Schlesneria. The sequence continues at coordinate 3,183 of JBAXBD010000254.1, forward strand.
TTGTTCCCGAGGATTCCCGGAAGCATTGATTTGGGTTTGGTCAGGCTGAAGCCCGGCGTCGATCCTGCGGCAGCTCGGGACGAACTGGTTCGCTGGTGCGGGACCGACATGCGAATTCTGACGAAAGCAGAGTTCATCGCCTTTGAAAAGCACTTTCTCGACACAGGGGCACCAATCAATTTTATCTTTGGCCTGGGTACTGCTGTCGGATTCTTTATCGGGTTTGTGATCGTATACCAGATTCTCTACACCGAGGTTTCAACCCATCTGCCTCAGTTCGCAACGCTCAAGGCAATCGGCTTTACCGACAATTACCTCTTACGACTTGTGATGCAGGAATCGCTGATCCTGGCAGTGCTGGGTTACCTCCCCGGAACGGTGCTCTCGTGGTGCGTTTATCAGATCGCGGCACGTGAGACAAAACTACCCATGGCACTGACGATGTTCAGGCTCACTTCGGTACTTGGGTTAACAATCACGATGTGTATTTTCTCAGCAGCCATGGCGATGCGAAAACTGCGAGCCGCTGACCCGGCCGATATCTTCTAAGACGGGAATGCGAATGATTCACTTCGTGAATAGAACTGTGGAGCCGATCGTTAACGTCAACCATTTAGCGTTTTCGTTCGGCGAGGGTGACCTTTGCAAGCAGATCTTATTCGATATCAATTTCAATGTTTTTCCAGGAGAAATCGTGCTGCTCACAGGCCCCTCGGGGAGTGGCAAGACGACGATCCTGACGCTCGTCGGTGGTCTTCGTCACGTAAAAACCGGCGAATTAACCGTCCTGGGTACCGATTTCAGAACTGCGAGCGTCGCCGATCTGGTCCGAACAAGGCGGCAGATCGGGTTTATCTTCCAGGCCCATAATCTGCTCGATTTTCTCTCGGCGCGAGACAACGTCGCGATGGCGATGCAACTACACCCTGAAGTCACAGCGACAGAGTCGCGGGAACGAGTCAGTGAGCTTCTGGAAATGGTAGGGCTGAAGGACAGGATGGATTATTACCCGGCCAAGCTATCAGGAGGCCAGCGGCAACGCGTGGCAATTGCACGGGCTCTTGTGGGGCGGCCGCAACTTGTTTTGGCAGACGAACCGACCGCCGCACTCGACAGTCATTCGGGCCGTGAAGTTGTTGAGCTTCTGCAACGGCTGGCAACCGATCACGGCTCTGCAATCCTGATGGTGACTCATGACAACCGCGTTCTGAACGTCGCAGACCGGATCATTGAAATGGAGGACGGTCGCATTAAGCAGCCAGCGAATGCGCTTTGACCGACCCTTTCAAACAATCACGTGAGACATCTTGAGAGCGGACGCATTCCATCGCAAGATCTGTGGACTTGAGAAACGGACTCGCACAGAATCTCGGCGTAACCGTTTGCCGATTTTCTTCAAAAAGCAATTCAAACGATTACATTTTCACCTGAGTCCAAACGAAAGGCACGACAATTGTCTTTTCAATCAAGGGATCGAATCATGAAACTCATTCAATTCTGTCTGGCATTGCTCGTTTCGGTTGTGGCATGGGGGTCCTTTGCAAACGCTCAAGACAAGACTGACGGAAAAGCGATGACAAAACAGTCCAGCTTTGATCGGATTAAAGCGCTAAGCGGTGAGTGGGAAGTGACTCGCGGCCCGGGCGGACACGGTCAACATGGAGCGACTGTGACTTACAAAGCCACAGCAGCGGGAAGCGCCGTCCAGGAGACACTCTTTGGCGGAACGGATCATGAAATGATCACGCTGTTTTATGTGGAAGACGGCAAGCTGGCACTGACACACTATTGCATGCTGCAGAACCGGCCACTCATGCGAGAGGAAAAGACATCGAACCCGTCTCAGATCGTTTTAGTTTGTCCAAAGGCCGAAAACGCAAAGATCGAAACTGAAGATCACATGCATCAAGTGACGTATACCTTTATCGACGCCGATCACGTCAAGGCTGACTGGGTGCTCTACAAAGGGGGCAAGACTGACAGCACCCATTCATTTGAACTGGCCAGGAAGAAGAAGTAGTGGCAACGGTTGTTTTCAATTTTCGGCCGCCCTTTCGCCCCTTCCCTCAACCCATGCGTTTGTCGATGATATCTGAGAGGGTGCCTAGGGGTTCTGACCGAATGCTGTGGTACGTGAAACGCTATGTAAATTGCAATGATCGCTGACCAAGCCGGGAAAAGATGTTAACATACCATCAAATATATTGAGTCATTGTGATGATGATTGCGAGCCGTCGAAATGAATAATCCGTTGAACGAAAAAACGACAAATGGATCGACATCAAAGTCGAAGCCTTTGAAGTCGAAAACTACGTCTTTCGGCGTGAAACGAGAAAAGAATCGTTCCGTGGTCGCTCAACCCCTTTATTTCAGATCACTGATCGTTCGAAACGTTCGATGCTTCGGCGATGAGCCTCAAACATTGAACTTGACGACTCCCGATGGAAAGCAATGGGCAAAATGGACCATTATTCTTGGCAATAATGGAACGGGAAAATCGACGTTGCTTCAGCTTTTAGATTGTATATTGATTCAAACCGATTTTCCGTCTGGTGTTAGGGAGCCGTCGGATACGGTTACATTTTTGTCATTTGACGAGCCTGGGCGACGTGGCGGATCATCTTTTCCTCGTGTTTTCACAGACGATGAAAAACGACAGTTTCCTAGATTAGACACGTCATTAAGCAAGCGACGGTCGTTTGCACAATTCGAGTTTTTCATAGCGATTCCGGAATCTCACGTCGCTGACAATATCCAAACCCAATTGACACAAGTCGGCATCAGTTGGAGCTATAACATATGGACGACAGAGTTTGATTCTTTTCCTCGACACAGCATAGAAATGCAACGTGCTGGATACGGAGCGTGGCGACGACTCGGTCGGACAACGCTGTCCCCTTCGCTGTCGCAAAACGAGAATCGTGCGTCGCACTTATTTGACGAAAGCGTTGAACTCATCAATGCAGAAGAGTGGTTGCAGCAACTTGATTATTCTGCATCCAAGAAGTCCAAGATCTCAGGGAATTTGAGCGAGCAATTCGAACTCGTTCGGACAACGTTGCTGAATCTTTTACCAGATATTCAAGACATTCGAATTGCGGTGCCGACCGAGGAGCATCCGTTTCCAAGAGTCCTCTTCTCTACGGCATTTGGCAATGTCCGTTTGAATCAACTTGGATTTGGATACCAGTCGCTAATTTCCTGGGTCGTCGACTTCGCCGCGAGGTTGTTCAAGGCCTATCCGCATAGCCCCAATCCGTTGGCCGAACCTGCGGTCTGTCTTGTGGATGAAATTGATTTGCACCTCCATCCCTCGTGGCAACGAAAAGTAATGAGCTATCTCAGCGAGCGATTCCCGAACACACAATTCATTGCTACGGCCCACAGCCCATTAATTGTTCAGGCCGCGCCAGAGATTGGTGCCAACGTTGTTGTCTTACATCGTGACGGCGACCACGTTGTGATCTCGAATAATCCGATTGACATCAACGGATGGCGAGCTGATCAGATCCTTTCAAGCGAGTTATTCGATGACCAGCCGTTACGGTCGCCGCAGATACAAGCGGCGATCGACGAGCGAGTATCCCTGAAGTCGAAACCAAAACTGACGGCAAGCGATAAGCGACGGTTGAAAGAATTGGACGCGATTGTCGACACGCTTCCTGTCGGGACGACGCCTGAAGAACGCGATGTCGCGAAACAGTTGAAAGAGGCTGCGGCATTGTTGGACCGCGTGACTTCGGGGATGCCATGATTCGCATTCAAAAGTCCAAATCGATCCCCGCTATTTTGAATGGTGCGAAGTCGCGGGGTGCGAAAGCAACGGAACAGTTATGCAACGCCGCCGATTCTGGTGTCGTTGACCATCGATTCTTAAAAACGATCTACGCCCATAAACAAGTAAAACAGGTCGCCATTGAGGACCAATTTGGGAAGTGCCTGTTTTGCGAATCGAAAATTACCGCAACTCAGCACGGCGATGTCGAACATTTTCGACCAAAAGGGGGCGTTCAACAGTCTCGCGACGAACGTCTCATCACTCCCGGTTATTACTGGCTCGCGTATGAATGGTCGAACCTGACGTTTTGTTGTCAGATTTGCAACCAGACTCATAAGAAGAATCTTTTCCCGTTATTGAACCCGAAATCACGTGCCACGCATCACGACCACGATTTAAACCGTGAAAAACCGATGCTCGTCAATCCAATCAATGAAGATCCGGGATTGTCGATTGGATTTCGGGATGAAGTGGCGTATGGAAAAGACGAAAACGGCCGGGGTAGCGCGACGATCGAAACAGTCGGATTGAACCGGCCAAATCTGTGCGAGATGCGACGCGAATTATTGTCCAAATACCGGGATGCCTGGAGCGTCTTACTTAAAGCCGAGAAGCTGGCTCAACAATCGTCAGTACTTGTTCCGCCCGAACTGATTTTTCAACGTAAGAAGCTCGAACAATGGGGAACCGCTCCGCATGAATTCTCTCAGATGATTCAAACTGCCGGGATTGAAATCGGCGCATCGCTTCCAGCGGGTTCGACAACGAAGTAGCTTTAATTTCGAATCATGTCACATTCACTTCGCTTGAGGATTCGCTCAAAGGGATTCGACGATGGCTACTTGCCCGAGTTGTGCGGAAGATATTTCCGCGAAAGATAACTTTTGTCCCTTTTGTGGTGAGAGGCTGAAACAGGGGAACCGTCGCAATCCTAATTCCACTCGAACGAAGTCGGGGGGTAGCTCAAGCAGCATGACGGGTGCCATCATCGCGGTCGCCGCGTGTGCCGTCATGTTTTTCGGCGTCAGCATTTTGATTGCGTTACTGTTGCCTGCGGTGCAACAGGCTCGCGAGGCGGCTCGCCGAACTCAGTGCAAGAACAATCTCAAGCAGATTGGACTTGCTCTTCATAACTACCACGACACTTACAAATTATTTCCGGCGGCACATCTGAATGACGTTGAAGGGGAGCCAAAGCTGAGTTGGCGAGTTTCGATCCTGCCATTCCTCGGCGAGGCTGGTCGATATAACGCTTATCAATTTGATGATGCCTGGGACAGCCCGCTGAATTCAGGTTTGC
>JBAXBD010000255.1:0-8232 GCA_037142165.1 Schlesneria sp.
AGCCTGTTCGCGCTTGGCCAGGATAAATTGATCCCACGGACCGCTGGCCCATACGGTGTTTTGCGTCTGGGGAATGGTCGGCTGAATTACAGGCCGAAACGACCAATGATCAGGGTCGCGATGTCGCGGTTTGGATTGACCTGTGGTACTTGGGAACGGTGCACCCATTTCGACCCAGCGAACCAGGTCAGCAACCTGTCGTTCGGACAGCGCTTCCTTGGGGGGCATTTTCAATTCGTCGTCGGTTCGCCGAATCGCTTTAACGATCAAACTTTCTTCTGGCTTACCGGGGACGATAGCCGGGCCGGTTTCACCACCCTTAAGAACGGCATCACGAGAATCCAGTCGCAGTGTCCCCCACTGCTTATCGGGCCCATGGCACGACTGACATTTCTCAACGAGTAAAGGCCGAATCGAGTTCTCAAAGAAACGAAGCTGCTCAGAAGTCAGGCCGTCGTCAGCCGAGGCATTCGTCAGGCCAAAGCCGCTTATGACGATACAAAAAAATCCAATCCAGCAGACCGATCGCATCTTGAGCCCTCTGAATCAACCTACCGGGTTCGCCGTAGCGCTGATGTTTTCGCAAAGTCACATCAACGAAACCTGATGATATTGTCATTGTCCAAAGGATGGTCATCAAACGCAAACACAGAGGGTAAGTGGTTGTCGAATCCATTTCGGGAGACCGAATTCGAGGAAAAGAAAGATTGGAACACTAATCAGCACTCATCTGCGCTAATCAGAAATTTCAAAATTCGTTTAGCTTCTACAGAATTCTTATTCGTGCGATTCGTGGTCAAAACTCTGTTACGTCTATTGCGTTGATTTGTGTGTTTCAGTGTGCATCTGTGGCTAAGTCTCTTTACTGACCTTGATCCGATCTTGAAGGATCGAAGTCGAAATTTTCCATCGGTACAAAACCCAATTTGTCGTCGTAGGCATATGACTTTTTCGTGGTCTCGTCATATTTCCGATCACCGTATTTCAGGCCGAGTGTGACCAGCTCGAATTCGGATGCCGCGATGGGTTGATTGAGAGACTCCGTTTCGATCTTGAGAGTTCGCGCGAGTGCTAGGATTCTCTTGGAGACTGCATCGGTACCGATTTGACTGGACCGCAATTCACTGGGGACGAAATTCCCGTGAATTTCCGTGTATTTGATTGTGCGCCAGTCAACCGGGGACTCATTCCGAGTATGTGTGTATCGAGTGACGTTGTAGCTCACCTTTCCGTCAAACTGATAGATTGATGCCGATACCCCGGGTTTTCCGTAAACGAATGTTACAACGGGAAGATCGTCAGCAGTTGCGTAAAGCCGGGCATATTCTTTGCTTAGTGCCTGTTCTCTTTCCGAACCTTCTCCCCGAAGGCGGGCCGTCACGTAGTCGGGCGTTTTTGAAAAAAAACTCGAAGAGTCGCGGAATGATGTACCGGGCCTGGTCGCAAAGCATTCGAGCAGATTGATCAGCGAAGTTGTATGGACCGCAGAGGTTGTTGAGGTGACAAAAGCGACTCGTGCTCTTGGAAAGACGTTGTTCTCAAACCCTGGTTTTGGGATCCGTGTGAAGAAACGATCGGGACTGAATTCCACCCCCTGCTCTGCGTCGAAAATCGTGTAAGTTGTCGGGGTTGTCGCGTAAGAAATATTCGGCAATGTGATGATTCGGCGGTGCTTATATCCTGTCGCGGGATCCCAAATATCTTCAATATCGCTGGGCTGTTTCAGGACTCGATATTTCTGATTCTGTTGATCCAAAAGGAAATCCGCAGTTCCGTCCCTGAGATACCAGTACCCCTCTTTGGCTTCAAGCGTCTCCCGGGCCTGAGCAATCTTTTCATCGGAGAACTGAAATTCCTCGTAGCGATCGGCGCCCCCGCGGTTCTCGGGGAAGGTCGGATTGCGATTGACGAAATAATCAGAATCTCTGTATTCGCATTTCCCCTTCCATGTTTGGATGCTTTCCTGATTCCGCCTGACTTGTTTTGAGATGCGGTCGAGCGTTGAGATCAACTCGTCCCCCGTAATTTCCCGCCCGTATTGAACGACACCGTCCGCTATCACATGGCAGGATAATCGCTCGTTCACGAAGAACACCAGCAGAGCAGTCAATACGTTTCGAATCGGACGTGAATGCACAGGTGTCTCCCAATGAGAAAAAAGTGAAACGATGATAAGAGTTTGGGATGACAAAACACCAGCAAGCTCCAGTCCGGCACAGCCGGTTCATTCGCGTCGCACGTCGGGTTTAAAATAGGGTCATCGTTCGCGCGTTGACGTCAAACGCGACGTAAGGCGAGGAGGAGAGCTTCGGTTGGCCGTGCGGGGCAGGAGACCATCGCACAACCGGTCCGCAAACCATGAGATTACTTCCAATCTTAATAAAACTAACAACATACTATTGACACTGTTGTGTTATTATTGAAATAATATTGTCGCAGGCTTCTTTGACAAGAGAATTGGCCCCGTGTGGAATGAATCTGCCGAAATACGCCGCTTTGCTCGCGCGGTTTTGTAATGTCCCAAACGAGTTTGCGGGTGATCCGTGGAGGTTCGTTGCTTGACGGTCATCTGCGACAGCATTTTTTCGTGCTTTCGAACTTTCGTGTTTTCGTGATCCTCTTGATCTTCCAGTCCAGGAATTTCAGACGAAGTGAAATCACAAAACTTCGAAAACAAGAAAAGAGTGAAAGAAAGTAAAGAAAGAAAGAGAGACGAACATGCGAGGGATGCCGCAACTTAGACCAGTTTCCAATGTTTTGGCGGGGCTTCGAAGCCTTGCTTTACCTTATGGGGCAGTCAACCGGTATCGATTTGGTCTCGCTGGCCAAGTTCGAGTATGCAAAAAGCCTACAAAACAGGGAAGTTGGCCAACTCTGCTGAACTTGGCCAACTTTTTTCGATGTTCTCAGGCGAGCTCAAAGATTTGTTCCAGACTGCGATCGAACCAGAGGATCGAAGTTGGCCAACTTTGCCAACTTGGTCAAGTTCAAAAAACCGCACAAAAGCCTACAAAACAGGGAACTTGGCCAACTCTGCCGAACTTGGCCAACTTTTTTCGATGTTCTCCGTCGAGTTCAACGACTTGTTCCAGACTGCGATCGAATCAGAGGATCGAAGTTGGCCAACTTTGCCAACCTGGCCAAATTCAAAAAACCGTACAAAAGCCTACAAAACAGGGAACTTGGCCAACTCTGCTGAACTTGGCCAACTTTTTTCGATGTTCTCAGGCGAGTTCAAAGACTTGTTCCAGACTGCGATCGAACCAGAGGATCGAAGTTGGCCAACTTTGCCAACCTGGTCAAGTTCAAAAAACCGTACAAAAGCCTACAAAACAAGGAACTTGGCCAACTCTGCCGAACTTGGCCAACTTTTTTCGATGTTCTCTGTCGAGTTCAACGACTTGTTCCAGAATGCGATCGAATCAGAGGATCGAAGTTGGCCAACTTTGCCAACCTGGTCAAGTTCAAAAAACCGTACAAAAGCCTACAAAACAAGGAACTTGGCCAACTCTGCCGAACTTGGCCAACTTTTTTCGATGTTCTCTGTCGAGTTCAACGACTTGTTCCAGACTGCGATCGAATCAGAGGATCGAAGTTGGCCAACTTTGCCAACCTGGTCAAATTCAAAAACCCGTACAAAAGCCTACAAAACAGGGAACTTGGCCAACTCTGCCAACTTGGTCAACAATTTTCGTGCATCGTGATGAGTTGTTTGTTTGACGTTTCGGCGGGGCTTGGAAGGGTTCAAGTGTTTGAATTCGTTTCCAAGACCACTATGATTCAGGTACGAATGACTTCGTCCCACCGCTACAGAAAGTCCTGCCGTGAGCCAACTTGCCGAACTCGCCGCCAAAGCCAAAGCACAACTCGATGCCCACACCTACGAAAACGTGCAGTGGCATTTTCATGAATCGACCGGAAGCCCGTTCTGGCTGGAAAAAGCCAAAACTTACAAGTTTGACCCGCTGAAAGAGGTCAAATGTTTCGACGACCTGAAAAAGTTCCCACATTTCGAAGATGAATGGCTGCGAGGTGGCCCGATCAGCCGCTGGATTCCGAAAGGCTTGGCTGGCAAGCCAGCATATGTGTTTGAAACTGGCGGCACGACCGGGATTCCAAAAAGCCGTATGGTGATCGAAGATCATTGGATCGATTACGAGAATTTCAGTGACACTCTGCCGGACGAATATTTTCCACGCGGCGCAAACTGGCTGATGCTCGGACCTTCGGGGCCTCGACGGTTGCGGCTAGCGGTCGAGCATCTCGCTCAATATCGAGGCGGAATTTGTTTCTGCGTCGATCTTGATCCGCGCTGGGTGGTCAAGCTGCTTAAGAAGGGAAAGATTAAAGAGGCCGAAGATTATAAAGATCACGTGATCGATCAGGCCGTAACGATCCTGTCGGCCAATCACAACATTCAATGTGCGTTCATGACGCCGAAGTTGTTGGAAGCCTTGGCGATGAGATTGCTCGACGATGGAACGAGCATTGCCGAATCAGGGATCAAGGGGATCTTCGCCGGGGGAACCGAGTTCACTCCTCAGTGGTATCGCACCTGCCGCGAAGAATTGCTCGGACCGGATGTCTATATCACACCGACCTACGGCAACACACTGATGGGTCTTGCCTGCGGCAAGCCTTATGATCCTGCGGATAACTACAAGATCACTTACTACGCTCCTCAGCCTCGTGCTGTGATCGAAACAGTCGAATTCAAGGATTACAACCAGGTTGTCGGATATGGACAGACCGGTCGCGTGAAGCTGTACACAATGACCAAGGAACTGTTCATCCCCGGCTTCATGGAACGGGATGAGGGGGAACGTGAATTGCCTCACGAAAAATATCCGTGGGATGGGATCAGCGGGACTCGACCGTTCCACGAATATGCGAAGACGACGACGGTTGGCGTTTATTGATTCTTTCGAAGGCAAGAACAGGTCCGGTAGGTCGTATAAATACCTAATTGCCCTTTTGCGGTGGTTTTCGCCTTCCATATTACGGAGGCTGGAAGCCTCCGCTACGACTTGGGTCTCATTAAGTCGGTTTTCGTTGGCGTTTACCTTACTTGAGAAATCACAATGTTTGATATTCCGATTCTTCGATTTGGTCAGACTTACGAGTCGATGGAAAAGCAGGCTGTTGTTCATTTCGACACGGGTGAACCGGTCGCTCAACTGCATCAGGCGACCGGGGCGATGGTGAAGCTCGATTTGAAGAAGTCACAGAAGGCTCGCGACGCTTTGCGTGCTGTACCGATTGCCAAGCTGATCGACATTTGCAAAGCGGCAGCTCGGATGTACCTGGAAGAGACTCTTCCCTGTGGCAACGGTTCGTTGACACCGGCAGAATTTTGCCGCCTGCAATCGGCGACGACAGGCCTGCCCGAGAACATGTGTGCCGCCAACATGCGTAAGAACGCATTTGTGCTTGGTCATATGGACGACGTGCTGGGTGCTCTGACGCGCGGCTTGCCTTACGAGATCCTGGAAAAAGGGTATGGAAAAGAATCTCGCGGAGTGATGGTTTCTTATCAGGCGACGACCCCTGTGTTCGGGATGGTCTTGCCGAATAACTCGCCTGGCGTGCATACGCTGTGGCTTCCGGCAATTCCGATGCAAATCGGTTTGTGTATCAAGCCGGGTTCTCAAGAGTTCTGGACCCCGTACCGCATCACTGAAGCCTTCTTTAAAGCAGGCTTGCCGCGTGAAGCGATTTCGGTCTATCCCGGCGGACACGATGTCGGTGGTGCAGTGATGACCGATTGTCAGCGGGCGATGATCTTCGGCGGACAGACGACTGTCGACCAGCATGCAGGTAATCCCAATATCTCGGTTCACGGTCCCGGTTTTTCGAAAGTGATTCTAGGTGACGACGTGGTCGATCGCTGGGAAGATTACCTGGACCTGATGGTCGACAGCGTGTTTGCGAACAGCGGACGAAGCTGCATCAATGCCAGCGGGATCTGGGCGTCGAGGCACACTCGCGAGATCGCCGATGCGATTGCTCAGCGGCTTGGTCCTGTCGTGCCGCTGCCACCGAATGACCCGAAATCGTCGCTGGCGGCCTTTACGACACCCGGCGCGGCCGAAGCGATGAATGCTCAAATCGACGAAGGATGTCAGGCGGACGGCGTGACGGAAATGACGGCCAAGTACCGTAATGGACCTCGTCTGGAAAAACGAGAACGTTGTGACTATTTGCGTCCGACTGTGATTCACTGTACGGGACCTGATGTGCCCCTGGCAAATACCGAATACATGTTCCCGTTTGTGTCCGTGGTGGAATGTCCGCAGAATAAGATGATTGCCCAAATCAAGCAGACGCTTGTTGGGACAGCTTTGACTGACGACGCGAAGTTTAAGCAGCAATTGCTCGATGCAACAAACATCGATCGATTGAATATCGGTCCGGTAAAGACGGTTCAATTGAATTGGCTGCAACCGCACGAAGGAAATATTGTTGATTTTCTGTTCCGAAACCGAGCCTTCCAGGATACGCCACCGGAAGCTCATTGACATTGTCTTTTGATGGATCGATTGGGTTCAGCGACTTGTGGGTTGTTCTCATGAATCACGTACCTCAATCGGTGGTGGTCGGTATGGGCATAAGCAACCTTTTTGCAGACGGATTTACTTCGTTGTTTAATCGGCAGAAAGATGCCGCTGCTACGATACCGAGGAATCCGCTGTGAAGGAGAAGTCCAGATGAATTTGCAATTATTCATTTCGATTCCACATTGGTTGGTTTGTGCTTGCTTCTTCGCATTCGTTGCAGCGTCGGCTGCAAATGAAAATGAGAAGGGTATTGCTGACTTTCCAAATCTATCCGCAAAACGAGACTGGCCGTGGTGGCGTGGTCCGAAGCGAAATGGTTTCGCGGATAACACCCCCATTCCGACGAAATTTAGCGAGTCTGAAAACGTCGTCTGGAAAGTTCCAGTACCAGGTCGAGGGCATTCATCTCCAACAGTCGTGGGGAATCGCGTTTTTCTCACGACCTCCGATACACAGGAGAAGATCCATTACGTTCTGGCGTTTGATCGCCTGACAGGGGAATTGATCTGGCAAAAGGGAGTGAATAAAGGGGGTTTCCCGGCGAAGAACCACCCCAAAAACACCGAAGCCACGGCGACGGTGGCGAGTGATGGCGAGCGATTGTTTGCCGCGTTCTATCATCACGACAAGGTTGTGGCGATCTCGCTCGATTTTGACGGCAAGGTGCTATGGGAGAAAGACGTCTGTCGCTTTCGACCTCGGACTTACGAATATGGGTATGCTCCTTCGCCCATTATTTATGAAAACGCGGTGATTATTTCGGCGGAATATGATGGAGACAGTTTTCTGACCTCGTTTGACCGCAAGAGTGGTGAACGGATCTGGCAGGAGCCGCGTCCGACGATGATTTCCTTTTCGACACCGGTAATCGCTCATGTGGCTGGCAAGGATCAGATGTTAATGAGCGGAGCTCAAAAGATTTGGGCTTACGATCCGGCGACGGGAAAGCCGTTGTGGTCGACCGAAGGAACAACTTTGGCGACGTGCGGAACAATGGTCTGGGATGGCGACATCGTATTTGCTAGTGGCGGCTTTCCGAAGGCGGAAACCTTGGCTGTGAAAGCGGATGGCAGCGGTGGTGTCCTGTGGAGTAACAATCAAAAGTGTTACGAGCAGTCGATGCTTGCGTATGATGGCCACCTTTATGCTTTGACCGGTAACGGAGTCCTGTTTTGCTGGCGGGGATCAGATGGTAAGGAAATGTGGAAAGAACGACTGAAGGGCCCGGTAAGCGCATCGCCAATTCTGGCCAACGGAAACATCTATTGGGCGAACGAACTGGGGACGATGTACGTCGTTCGGGCAACACCTGAACGGTTTGAGCTTGTTGCGGAGAACCAGGTTGGAAGCGATTCGTTTCCAAGTCCTGCCATTTGCGGAGGCGAGATTTTTTTGCGAGTCGGAAAAGGATCGGGCAACGAGCGTCAGGAATGGCTTTTTTGTATCGGAAATCGTTAACAACTTTGGCGGTTGATCGTGGTGATACGAATTTAAGACGGACGTTAACAAATATTTGATCGGTCGGAAAAGTTGGCGCAATCGACTTGCTGAGATCACGTGGATTGCTGGGTACAGGCGATTTCCCGTGCATCCTGTCTGAAGGATTGGACTTGTGTATCAAGCCACCCGATAACTCAGAAGCCCGCGAACGATGCCCCGGCAGGATTCGTAGCAC
>JBAXBD010000256.1:0-8219 GCA_037142165.1 Schlesneria sp.
CTTCAGTTCCGTAGAAATTCACAATACTGTGTTTTTCATCCTTGCGAGGGAGGCAACTACTGACTTCCCAACTGCAACCTTTGTCCCCGAAATGAAACACTGCGACACCGGTATCGGGTGTTTCCTGGTCGTCATCGAAATGATATCGACCGCCGAGAAAACTGATCTGCGTCGGGTAGTCGACACCCAATCCCCAGCGAGCGACATCCAGCGAATGGATGCCGTTATTGGCCAGCTCACCGCCACCCCAATGCCATCGCCAGTGCCAGTTGTAATGTACGAGATTGTCCAGATAGGGGCGTTCAGGTGCCGGGCCTTGCCAGGTGGAATAATCCAGGTATTCGGGAACAGGAATCTGCTTTCCTTTGCCGATCGATTTTCGATCTGCGTCGTACCAGCAGCGGGCGAACAGGACTTTTCCAATCGCTCCTTCCTTCAGTTTACTGATTGCTTCTCTGATCCCAGGCCAGGTCCGTCGCTGATTTCCCATCTGAACTCGTCGCTGGTTCTTTCTCGCCGCCTGAACCATCATTTCGCCTTCTCGTGCGTTATGGCTCCCCGGCTTTTCGACGTAGACATGTTTTCCGGCCGAACAAGCAAGAATTGTTGCGGGAGCGTGCCAGTGATTACATGTGGCAATAAAAACGGCATCCAACTTGGGGTCGTCGAGCATCCGTCGGAAATCTGTGATCCCTTTTGCCTTGGCCCCGCGTCCTTCTACCGTCTTCATGGCCAGTCCCAGTCGATTCTGGTCCACGTCACAGACATAATTGAGCGAAACCCCTTTGGCATTCATGGCAGCATTTGCATGCGCCATCCCTCGTCCCGTACCAATTACGCCAACGTTCAGATCTCGGTCAGTACTCTCTTGCGCCGAGACTGCGTTGAACATCCAGGGCGCCAGTGTCGCGGCAGAAGCCAACGCAGACGATTTCTGAAGAAAATCACGACGGTCAATCGCGGTCATGGTCAGGCCCTTTATCAGGTTATTGAAGTCGCAAAACGTGACATCTTATTTACGAAGCATTGTTCCGGTGGTCATCAGATCGCTACGACACATCATTGCGAGTTGATGCGAAAAATCGAAGCAACTCGAAGTAGAAATTGTAAAATCTCAATCTGGTAAACGTCCATCTGCAAAGTGATTGACGAACTGCCAGTGCAGCCCCAGAGCACATAAGACGGCGACATGCCAGATTTCGTGTGGTCCGATGATTCCAGCAACCAGAATTGGTTGGTGAAGGATCAGCCCGATCGCTCCAACTGTATATGCCAAGCCTGACAAGACTGCGGGTTGAACAAAATTCCAGCCGAATCGACGCCAGATCACAAATGCGGTGATCGCGCTTCCCCAGCCGAATAACAGGAAAAACGCGATCCCCGCCGGACCTGGAGTGTTCTCGCAAAACAACATCCTCCAGACGATCCCTGCGATCGCCACAAACCAGATCAATGCGAGTGCGCCCCAGCGAGCCACCCCGGTAAAGAGGATGGCGTGAACGGGAGTCATGCTTCCGGCAATTAACAAAAAGACCGCAGAGACATCGGCACGAAGCATGAACTCACGCATCGGGCCTGGCCAGAAGATGTGATAAATACCACTTGACAACAACAGGATCACGGATGTCGCACCAAACACTGCCAGACTTGTTGCTCTGACTGTATCAGCACCTCCTCGACGAATCAGATGCACCGCCAGTCCAGCGAAAACGCCCGCACCCAAAAGGTGACTTAATGAACTGAACGGTTCCCGGCAACCCATCCAGGGCAAAACATCGATTTGGTGCAGATCTGGAGACAGCCTGAAAACTCCTTTTGCAGCCGGGTGCGCAAACAAAACGTCGATCGTCAAAAAAACGGCCTGCGGTCGCAATACGAAAGCTCATTCCGGAAGGACATAAGGTTTTCGGTAATCGCTTTTCAAAAACTTGTTAGCGGATTCATTATTGGTAAAGAGTTCGGTTTTCGCATTCCACTCGAGGAGAGATTTCGTGCGGTGTGCAACGTTGGCGATCAGTGCCGCAGACGTGCACCGATGACCGTATTCAATGTCACATGGCGGCGCTTTGCGACTCTTCACGCTGTCGAGAAATGTTCTGGCGTGATCGGCGTCACGAATCACTCCTTCGGCTTTCTTCGCTTCGATTTCTGGCTTAGCGCCCGTTCGCCACCCTCGTTCACGTTCCCGATCGATCGGTGAGCGAGCTGCGAATTCGTTCGGTGTGATGTTCTCGGGTACAATTTCATAACCGCTCGTGCTGAAATACATTGTCCCCTTGGTTCCCCGAAACTCAATTTCGCAGGGGCGGCCTGTCGGCGAAGATCCCGTCGCATTGAATTGAGAGAACGTCACCAAAGTATCGCCGGGATAGTGCCAGACGACTTCCAGTGTGTCAGGGACTTCTCGATTGTCATAGTTGGCAAATTTCCCACCCATTGCCATGACAGCCAAAGGTGCGTCGACTCCCAGCGACCGATGGATCTGGGCGAGGTAATGCACGCCAAAATTGGTCAATTGACCGCCGGAAAAATCGTAGAACCAGCGAAACCGATAAAATGTTCGATTCTTGTTGTACTGTCGTTTCTTCGCAGGGCCGACCCAACCGTCCCAATCAAAATCTTTCGGCGGTTCTTCGTCTGGCGGATTTCCAATTCCCTTGGGCCATTCGTTTTGAACATGAAAGCATCTGACAACGGTCACCTTCCCGATTGCTCCGCTACGAATAAGCTCTGCCGCTTCACCGCAGAAGCCGGACGACAATCGTTGAATACCGACCTGAACGATTCGCTGGTGCTCTCGTGCCGCTTTCACCATCGCTCGCCCTTCGTTAACAAAGGTCGATACGGGCTTTTCGACGTACACATCTTTTCCTGCCTGACAGGCATGAATCATTTGTAATGCGTGCCAATGGTCAGGGGTGGCGATGACAACGGCGTCAATATCCTTCCGATCAAGCATTTTACGGTAGTCGCTGAATTGCTCAGGTTGGGTGCCGATTTTCGTGGCTGCGAATTCGCGATATGGCTGATGCAGGTCACAGACCGCTACTGCCTCGCAGTCTTTCTGTTCTAAGAAGCCACTCAGAACCTGATCGCCTCGATTTCCGAGTCCGATGAAGCCGACTCGCACGCGTTCGTTCGCGCCAAGTACGCGATTGGTGCTTGCTGCGGCCACAACTGAAGACGCTGCGGCAACAATTGTTGACTTAGTGAAATCTCGACGACTCAGGCGTGACATATTGATTCTCCTGGAAATGAAAATTACCGAATCAAGGATCGTTTGTTTATGGGGCCAATGGGATTTATAGGACGAATGTAGCCCAGCTATTTTGATGATTCGAATAACAAAACAAGCGTCTACTTGCCACCGGGCGTCGGTTGCAATTCGACATCGCGTGCCGACGGAGGGCGATGCCGCTGGACCATTGAATGAAAGTCGCCAAGATTGTTTCGCCAGAAATGACGCTCATTTAAATCGACTTCCGCAATGGCGATTTCGTCCCAGTTGTTGGCTTTGGCAATCGGTTCACCCGCATGGTTGTAGATGGCAGAGATCGTCCAGTTTGCATTCACGTCGCAGAACGTATTGCTGACGAGGTAAACATGATTCTCGCAGGCACGAGCCTGCGCGAGAAGCGGGTTGCATCCCCAGACTGGCCAAGCGATGACTTCAGCACCACGATTGGTCAATTCACGAGCGACCTCGGGGAAAAAACCATCGTAACAGACCATTAACCCGACTCTGCCGAATTTTGTCTGAAAAACGGGATAGTCTTTGCCCGGAGTCACGCCCTGCTCGATTTCCCGGTGAGGTAGGCAGACTTTTCGATACTCGCCGATCAAATTGCCGTCAGGTCCCAACAGAGCGGCCACGTTATAAACAATTTGCTCGTCTCTTTCGTACAGCCCGACCACGATATGAATTGCGTGTTGTTTCGCAAGGGACGAAAAATAGTCAGTCGTTGGGCCGGGGACTGATTCGGCGACCTCGTGCGGCTGCTTCTTGACTCCGACGTACGGGATTGTTTCACCGAGTACCACGAGATCTGCATGCTGTTTTGCCGCTTCTGCGATGAAAGGGGCGAATTCTTCGCAGTTTGCTCGAGGTGATTTGCCTGCCGGAACGTGATGAATTGTCGCCAATCGGACTTTTCGAGAGGGGGGAGCCGGCGTTTCTTCAAATCGGACGTCACTCCATTCACAAATTCCGTTTGGTGCCCATTGCAGGTGGAGTTCGACGATCGCTTGCGTGGCACCTGGCGGGACCTGATATGTTCCTTCAACGTGCGTCCAACCTTCAGGTGTTGTCTCCTTATCGAGTGGGTGCTCTGGCTCCGCGAGAGGCACTATTCCAGGTGTTGATTCCGATCCGGTGGGGACCCTGGCCAGAACCGCCTTACCTTTTGAGTCCAGCCAGACAATCCTGGCAACGGCGCTTCGGTACGGTGCCAAGACTTGCGTGGTTTTGCGGTCCGCTGTGAATCGAACATACGTTCCGCCGACGACGGGGAATGGCTTCTGGAACCAACCGTTCTCGCCAACTGAATCGGATGACGTGATGACAAACGCACCTTGATGTCGAGGCCCCCCCTGAGCGTTGTATGAAAAATGAGGCCTCGTCTCATCACGGTGGGACGTTGGCTCCCACCCGGCCGGGAATTCACCGATCACTTTTGCGGATTTTGCGGCCGTCGGCTCAGCGTAAACTGGATTTGCGATGATCGAGGCAAAGGCAATCGTTGCGACAAGTGTTACGACTTTGAGGATTCGGGTCATTCTCGTTGTTCTCCATTGCAGACCAGCGAATTGTGTCAAAAAGAATCGGAAATCGCGTCGAGCCATGCCGACCTGTTAGCCAGCACGTATCAATTTGTTTCCGGATTTTTAACGAGATATTTGTCGAACCAGTCGGCGAGGATCGCGATGTCGTTGCCAAGTTCGGGCCAGCCATGTCCTTGCCCCTTGCGAACAACCAATTCGCAGGGAACCTTGTTGGTCTTGAGTTTTTCGATGACGATTTCGGCCTGTTGAATCGGGACAAGTGAATCAGCGTCCCCGTGAATGATTAGCGTCGGTGGATCGTCGCTGGTGACGTGGTTCACTGGTGAAATATTTCTACCAATTTCGATCAACCGTTTCTCGTCGGTGATCGGGACGAATGCATTGATGGTTTTGTCGAACTCGTGAAAGTCGAACGGGGCACGAAAATTCTTGAGAACCCCTCGACCCATCGCGTTTTCTTCGGGCTTGCCATAATTCAGAAAATCGGTGGGCGGAAAAAAACAAGCGACTGCCTGGACGCGGCTCGACTCACGATCTACCGGATCAGTTGCATCGCGATTGCCAAGAGTCCCCGCCGTCCCCTGCATCAGAGAAAGGTGGCCACCCGCCGAAGCACCGCTGATCCCAATTCGATCGAGGGCGATCTGATATTGTGAAGCACGACTGCGGATGAAACGAACCGCACGATGCATGTCGTCGACAATCTCCAGGATCGTGAACTTCGGCTGGCTACCATGAACAACAGCGAAAACGGTGTATCCCCGTTTCAGAAATTCATTCACAAATACCTGGTTGATTGCATCGTGCGACGAGTACCACCCACCGCTGACAACAAATATCACGGCCGCACCGTTTCCCGGCTTGCCTTCGGCCTGCTTGGGTGAAAAAACGTCCAGAGTCAGTGCTGTACCGAACTTCCGTGCATAAATGACGTCTTCAGTTCGAGTCACCCCCTCATCGGCCATCGCCGGGAAGGACGCAATCGCGAGTACCACGGTCAAGCAGAGCCAAATTGTGGGTTGACGTGTCATCGGTGTCTCCAGAGTTTTTTACGGACCTCGCGATTTGCCAGATTTTGACAACAAATCAGCCTTCATCGATGTTCAGGCTAACCAAATTCCCACTGCTTCCGCAATTCTGAGCTGATCCCGGTCTTTCAACCGCCACGCGGGACGCCAGTTTGACCTTATGCAATACGGACGTCTCCGTTCGTCTCGCTCAATGACGACTTTAAACAGCCAGACAATGCGTCACATGGAAATTCCAAGCCAAATTTCAACCACAGTTCGACGATGAGCACCCGAGGTTGACGACACCTATTTCTACAGGCTAAATAATTTGCATGGTTTGGTATTTGTTGCCATGTTTTGTTTGGTTAATTGTTGTAAAAAATACTGCTTTTGCGTTTGTTTTGATTGAATTTCCTTCAATTTGCCATTCTTCATCCACTTTCTACCGTTCTTTGGCTTTGGCGCAGCGTTTGCTTTTTTTCGTCGATAGAGACTCTTACGAACCCTGAAAAGGAAAACGGTTTTGAGAGCTTCATTTTATGGTCTCCAAGAAAGCTCGGGATTTGTTCCTTGTCGCACTTGGTTTGACGTCCGTGCGCTTTTGAATGATCCAATAGCACTGCACGGCAGTAACAGGAAAATGTCTTGAACAAGGGTGATAAGAAGTGAGAGTGCTTAAAGGATTAGCTGCTTTTGTTGCGTTAGCGGTATTTTCGCCAATGGCCATGGCGGATGCATTGTTCGACTTCAGGCTCAGCGAAGTGGAGAACGGTCGCTGCGATCGAGGTGTGTTCAATGCTGGTGTCGCTGGCGAGAAAGATTCTGATCGCACCGAAGTTGGAGTTTTGTGTGATCAGGGGATTCCGAGCGAACGGCTGTTAAGCCACAGCGTTGGAACGCCCGAAATGTTTGGGTTGCCGGGATCGTTTCCCCAGGTACGCACGGTGTCTAAGGGTATTACCCCGGTCCCCGATAATGGGGCCGACATCCTTCCGATCTCTACCTTTTCGCAATTTGTGCAACTCGTTAAGTCCACGGCCGGTGTGGAGAGTGTGACACGACTGAGCGTGTTAGCGGGCTCACGCGAGAGATTCTTCCCAAAGCATCGAATATGACTCTTGCCGGGCTTCTTATGTTCTGCTTTGCGGGAGTGTTTTCGGTGATCAGTATGGGGCGGGCGAGAATGTTCGGGCGAACTGCGTGTCAGTAATTTGCTCAATCGTCTTGATTCGTTGGCCATGAGTGATGATTTGCCGCAGTTTCTTATCGCAGCACAGCGTCAGCCAAATCTGATGGTCGCGATCGTGTTGCATTTAAGAGAAGCTCGCGACAGGTTTGCGGCTCGTTGATTTGCCCGATCAGAGTATCACCAGTCATTCCTGGAATCCGTTTGGTTCGCTCAATCCGATCTGCTTGGCGATTGGTGTATCTCGCCAGGCAGCTGACTTTGGCTTGCTGCTGACAAATCGGCCGCCACCCACTGACAATTCTCTTTAAACCTGGTAATCACGCTGGGCGTCATTGATGCAAAGGTAATGCTCCAATCGCATGGAGGAAAGCAATGTTCCTGATGTCTGCCGGGGTTGAACAAAAGCGAGTTCCCGGCATGATGAGCGTCGTTCTTGCTGGCGCTTCTCGAATTTTGGCCAGTGCTGTGAGGGAGGCCTTTCTTCTGCCGTTGAGGATGCTCTCCTGGCTGTGCACTTGTTGCGATAAGGATTTTGCTTTGGTTTGTGGTGAAGAGGGTTTCGTGCTTAACAAGGGCGAAGAACGAGTTCTTATGTGCATGCTTGCGTTGTGGCTGACATGTACCGTGGTTGGGTTTTACCTTTTTCAGTTTTGTGGAGCGATTCTCGGAAATCTCTGCGCCGGATGTCTTGTGGGGGCGACCTTTGGATATTTCGACCAACTCATGGACAGCCGGATGCGCGAGATTAAAAACTCTGGGGATACTAAAGATAACATTCTTCGCGAGGCTGCTGCTCTAGGCCAGGTGTGGCATAAAAGTTTGCGTTCGGATTAAGTCAGGCCACGGTCGATGCCTTTGCAGTCGCTCCAAGCGGTCGTGGATGTGCAGCGATAGGCGGCGTTGACATTATGCCAGCGGTTTCTTCACCTCAGTCCGAATTGCGGCTTCAGGCTCCACTTCATTCTCGTGGCTGGAGCTTGGTGCGATTGTCGAGGTGATTCTTATTCACCGAATCAAAGCCGCTTCTTTTAAGGCACATTGCCCCAAGTTAGGTGTCTGAAACGCGTTACCTGGTTCCGGCTTCTCAATGCGTCCTTACGAGCGCGAGCGGTACAACGGCGTTCATGCCAGAGCAGAAGAAGTCCTTGGCATCGACTTTCAATAGGGGCGTTCGAATGATTGGTCTGAATTTGCCTGATTGTTCAAGGTCTGGTTAATGATTGTCTGGAGTATTACGC
>JBAXBD010000257.1:0-8179 GCA_037142165.1 Schlesneria sp.
TGGTGCGATGTGTCCCTTGATGACTGTCGGGGGTTCATCGATCAGCATGGGATATATTGTTTTGATGTGCGCGCGGACTGACTCTTGATAAGTGATGTTGGCGCAGGACATTGTCACATTCAGTCCGGCAAACAGGGTGAGCGGGCCTGTGCAATCATGCATGAGAACCGGGATGTTAAATGCCTGAGCCAGTTCTGCGGCGCGGCGGGTTTCGCTGATTCCACCCACCCACGTCGGATCGATCATGGCGTAATCGGCCGCGCGTCTTTGCAGTACCTGGCGATATTCTTCGCGGCTGACCAGCATCTCGCTGACGGCAATTGGGACGCCTGCCCGATCACGAAAGTCAGCGATCGTGTCGACACAGTCGGGGCGAATCACGTCTTCCAGCCAGAGGGGTTTCAGTTCTCGCATCGCCTCAGCAATGCGAAGCGCAGCAGGAAGCGCGAAAAAGCCGTGACCGTCGAGCATCACTTCCATCTTCAGGCCGACTCGTTCGCGGATCGCCCGGAACGGCTGCAATCCTTCTTCGAGATCGATCCAACTGACTCGATGACCACCACTTTGCTTGTAGATGCGGTCGAGCGACCACAGCTTCATCGCGGTGTAACCTTCGGCCAGCAGTTCCTCCGCCAGGTCGCCCGGGTTATGCACGCTGTTGTAGTTATCTTCCAATGGACCGGGACGTCCCAGGTCACCGTGGCCGGGCCAACCTGACGAGGGCGGGTCCTGATTGCCGTCGGCGTAGGGACGTCGTCCGTAACTGGGGCCGCCGCAACTGTTGTAAACCGGAATGGAGTCCCTGACCGCACCACCGAGCAGTTTCCAGACGGGCTGTTGAGTCAACTGGCCGAGGATATCCCACAAGGCCAGGTCGATCGCACTGATCGCTCGCAGTTCGCAACCACGAACACCGAACGCGGTTCCTCGCTCGTACAGAAACCGCCAGTGACTTTCGATCGCCGTGGCATCAGCACCGAGCAGACGTCGGGACATCCAGTCATGTAACGTCGCGGCGACTGCTTGTGGAACGTAATAGGTTTCGCCGTGTCCGATGACCGGTTCGCCACCTGCGGTTCCCGCATCGGTATGCAGACGCAGCAGCAGTAATCCCCCCATGATATCGTGGGGAATCAGGGTCTCGATCGCCGTGATTCGAGGTCCGTTTCGGAACGCATGCTCTTGAGTGGGACTCGACGCTCGGAACAGATGGTCTTCGTTCTTTCGCATTTTTTACCTATTTCCCAACTTGGTTCATTGGATTTTACGGGAAACCCCGTTTGGACTCAGTACCCATCGACAGGGACTCAGGTCCCTCGTTTAAGCGTCGGGCTAAGCATGCAGGGTGTTTCTTGCAGATTTGTGGAGCTCACGATTTTGGTTTTGGAACTTCGACTTGAATTTCGTCACCCATGATTCGGACGGCATACGATTCGGTCCGCACTTTGGATTTGGGGTTGTCCATCCAGATCCCATCTTTGACGCAGAACTTCCATGCATGCCAGGGACAGATCACATCGCACCCTTCGAGATAACCGGACGCCAGCGACGCACCCATGTGTGGGCACGAATCATTGATGGCAAAAAATTGTCCATCACGCCGGAAGACGGCAACCAATGTTCCATTCAAAGGAAACGCGCGTCCTTCACCTTCGGGGATAGAATCGGTTTTGCATACGGCCTGAAATTCAATGCTGTCGTCAGTCATCGTCCACTTTCACTGAACTATTGTGGTGCTCGGGTCAAAACGGTCGTAGGCGATCATGAGCAGCGGCACAAGTGCTGCGCACTCGATCACCAGTACAAAGCCAGCACAAGCGACTGCCACGACGGGTGACTGAAGTGCCAGCGCTCCCGGTAATGCTGCGATGATGACGAAGAACGCAGCAGCACCCAGCATCAGCATCTTGAGGGTCATGAAGATCATTTGCTTTCCCGAGTTCTGAAAGTCGCCGGGTGCACCCTTGGCCATTCGAGTGGGATAAATATAGAAAACCAGCTTGTCGATTCCGAAAAGCAAGAGATTCAGAGGCAATGTCAATAAGGCACCGCAAAGCAACCACGGGGCAATGCTTGTAAAGCAACAGGCTAAGACGACGATAAATAATGATTGGATCACTGAAAGCAGGATTGGAAAACCAATCATGTCACCGATGACGACAGAGATGGGTTGGATGGGGAGTGATTTCAGATACCCAACCCGTTCGATATCGTTTTGCAAAGTCAAACAGATGAGGAAGCTCATATAGGCCATTGCCCCCATGCCGACGAAGGGTGCGACAACGGTGCGAGCCGAATCTGGCCCCGAGCGTGCAACCATGAAAACCAACACTGCAGCGATTGTGACGGCCCCTGCAAGGACCCACAAGAGTCTGTTTGAGGACCGAAAGGTCGTTGTCATCCGTTGCCACAATACTGGGCCGATCCCACCCCAGTAGGGAAGTTGAGCAATTTTTCTTTGTGCGATCGAGGAATCTCGCTTTGATTCAAAAGCCTGCCAGGCTCCCTTGGACTGAATCATCTTGAGTCGCTCGGTCATTTTTTCGCTGATCGCCAATGCCGCTTCTAACGACAGGGCATCCAGCCGAAATGCCAGTACCAGCAAAGCCAGATCCACTGCGAACAGGATGGCGGCGTAAGGGATAAAGGTCTGCCAATCGGGGGCTACGAGTGCGCGAACAAAAACATGGAACGGGGCAAGCATCAGTTTCCCGGCGGTCGATTGCTGAAAGACTTTCATGTAGGCGTCAAAATCATGGCCATGGACCGACTGCACAGTTTGGGTGACCGCCACGAAAACCAGAATGCTGAAGGCCAGACCGAGTAATCGTCGGATCACGACGCTGAGTTTTTCTTCCAGAATCTGCCTCAAGAAGGATACGTTCATAGTGAGTAGTTGCAAAAACGACAGCGTCATGACGACGGCCAGCCAGCGCGGGATTGCCATAGCAAACTGGTGGCTCATAAAGACACCGAAGAAGAGTGAAATCCCTGCGATACCGAGCAGGCTTTTCAAAAGCAAATAGGCCAGAAGCTGCTTGCGTGTGATCGGTGCAGGAAACAGAAATGCGGCTTCGCTTGCAGTGAAATAGACCGTTGCCTCGCCGGTGGAAAACACCAGTGTATAGAACGTGAAAGCAAACAGCCCCAATGGGAGGAAGTCGTTTTGCATTTTGATGAGGACATCGGAAACCTGCGGAGCCTGAGATCCGACTCGGCTGGCAAGGTAAACGGACCCCAAGCCATAGAGGGACATCGCCACGATAAATCCAACGAAAAACAGCCCTCGCCAAGTCCTCAGGCTTCGGCCCAATTGGCGAAATCCCCCACGCCATTGAAATCGCATCAGCTTCCATAACGCGGGATGAAACATGATTTAAGCCTGGTAGAAAGGAGCCGCCTTTATTCTTTCGTCGCGTCTGACACGGCCTCGACACCGGGTTCGGTAAACTGAAAAAAAATGTCTTCGAGCGAGGTATCTGTTCCGGCCGTTTCCATTCGGCTTTTGGCTTCGGCGATGGTTCCCTGAAACAGGCATTCGCCTCGATGCAGGATCAACAGATGACTGCAAAGATCATCGATCAGGTCAAGCAGATGCGAACTGACCATGACGGCCGCTCCTGCAGCAGCCCGTTCGCGAATCGAGGATTTTAGCGTTCGAATGCCTCGTGGATCGAGTCCGGTCAGTGGTTCGTCGAAGATGATGGCGACGGGATTGTGGAGGTAGGCACAGCAGATCGCGACCTTTTGACGCATCCCTCGCGACAGTTCCTGAGCGATCGTGTTTCGCTTTTCCGTCAATTCGAATTTTTCCAATAGCCGTTCTGCATCGTCGGCATAATTGGTCATCCGATAAACCGAAGCAGTGAATTCAAGATGTTCCCAAACAGTCAGGACGTCGAACAGTTGGGGTTCATCGGGAATAAACGCCAATCGGCTTTTGGCCGCAATTGGATCATCGACAATATCGAAGCCTTCGACTGACAACCTTCCTTGAGAGGGAGGGATAATCCCGGCTAACGCCCGCATCGTCGTGGTTTTTCCTGCACCGTTAGGTCCGACCACGCCCAGCACAGAACCAGCGGCCACATCAAAAGTTAATCCGCGAACAGCCACCGTATTGCGGTATGATTTTTCATAACCTTCGACGCGAATCATGGGTGGCTCGTCATTCGTTGGGAATCGGAAAGTTTCAATCGAGGCCGTCTCGACAGGCTTTGGCAGGATGATTTTGATTGTAGGCAGTCAACTACGGATTTACATTCCACAGACAAAAACGCTTTTGTGAAAGCCTGTTCGGGGATGAACACGAAATCTCGACAGCCCAAACCGGCGAGCACTTCATTTTCCTCTTTCTGTGTGTTACAAGACTGTGCTAAAAAAATGAACTTTGGACACGGAAAATCATGAGTCTGCTGGCATCTGCAAAACTTGCTCTCGCTGATGGTACGGTCTACGCAGGGACAGCATTTGGTGCGACTGGCGAGGTTTACGGAGAGGTCTGCTTCAATACAAGCATGACCGGGTATCAGGAAATTCTGACCGATCCTTCGTATTGCGGCCAGATCGTCGCAATGACCTATCCGTTAATCGGAAATTATGGCGTCAACACAGAAGACACCGAAAGTCGGGGTCTGTTTCTTCGCGGCTTTATCGTTCGCGAATTGTGTCGAGAGCCAAGCAATTTCCGCTCAAACGACACACTTGACGATTATCTGCGTAAAAACAACGTGATCGGAATCGAGGGGATTGATACTCGATCGCTGGTTCGCCGCCTCAGGATTCGGGGCGCGATGACAGGAGTCCTTTCGACGACCGATCTCGACGACGCTTCTCTCGTAAGAAAAGCCCAGCAAAGTCCGACGCTGGTAGGTCAGGATCTGGTGCAGGAAGTTATGCCGAAAGCCTCATTCGAGTGGGCCGAAGGACTTTCCGAACTGGGGAGTAGTGGAACAGTTTTGTCGGCGCTGACGGGTCGCGAACGTCATGTTGTCGCGATCGATTACGGAATGAAGTGGAACATCCTCAGGCACCTGAAGTCTATGGGCTGTCGGGTTACGGTCGTTCCCGGCACTTCAAACGCCGAGCAGATCATGGCTTTAAAGCCTGATGGCGTGTTTCTGTCGAATGGACCAGGCGATCCTCGTCCACTGACGTATGCCATTGACACGATCCGAAATCTGCTGGGCAAAGTTCCGGTATTTGGAATTTGCCTTGGTCATCAACTGCTGGGGCTGGCATGCGGTGCAGAGATTTACAAATTAAAGTTTGGTCATCGTGGGGCAAACCAACCGGTCCTGAACAAAGAAAGTGGCCGCGTCGAAATCACGTCACAGAATCACGGTTTTGCGATTTCAGGTGATTCACTGCCGAAGAATCTGGAAGTGACGCACGTCAACTTAAACGATCAAACGATCGAAGGGCTTCGTCACAAGGATTTCCCCGCGTTCTGTGTCCAGTATCACCCGGAAGCGTCTTCCGGGCCGCACGATAGCAGTTATCTGTTTCAAGCGTTTTATCAACTGATGAGTTAGAGAAGGAATTGTCGATGGCGGTCGAACGTAGTTTTGTTTTGCTGAAACCAGATGCCGTGGCTCGTCGGCTGGTCGGAGAAATTCTCGGTCGGTTCGAATCGAAGGGCTTGAAAATCGTTGGAATGAAGATGCTGAAAGTGAGTGCAGAGCTCTCCAAGCAGCATTATGCAGAACATGTTCACAAGCCATTTTATCCGATGCTGGAAGAGTTCATTACTTCCGGCCCTGTTGTGGCGCTCGCAGTTGAAGGCCCGCAGGCAATTTCCGTCATTCGATCGATGCTCGGTTCGACGAACGGGCGAGAAGCACCATTGGGGACAATTCGTGGCGACTTTGGTCTTAGTCGTCAGATGAATCTCGTGCACGGCAGCGACGGGCCAGACGCCGCCGCACGCGAGCTGGGAATTTATTTTAAGCCGGAAGAATTGCTCGGCTATTCCACATCGCTGGACCCGTGGACCTGTGCCGGCGACGAAAAGTAACGACGTGTAAATAGCTGTGTGAATTGATCGTGTCGGGTGGGTCGCGCTTCGCGTCCCACCCTTTTTTTATCGCAACCCGAATCAACCGCGAGCAAGTTTTTCTGCCCTCTGGTTAAGCTCGACCGGGATCTTTTCAATCAGCATATCAACCACGCTGTCAGCGTTGATTCCTTCGCTTTGAGCAGCGAATGTCGTTACCAGTCGATGGCGTAAAACAGGATGAGCGATCGCCTTGATATCCTCGGTCGTCACGTGAAACCGACCCTGTAGCAACGCCCTGGCTTTGGCACCAAGAATCAGATTCTGGCCAGCACGCGGCCCCGCGCCCCACGACAAATATTCTTTGACGAACTTGGGTGCATCGGGCTCTTTCGGTCGCGTTGCCCGAACCAAGTCGCGAGCATAAACGAAGACATGCTCGGCCACGGGGACCTTTCTTACGACCTCTTGCAATGCCAGGATCTGCCGTCCGGTCAAGGTTACGGAAAGCTGCGGTTCTTCTCCTCCGGTGGTTTGTTTCAGGATTCGCAATTCTTCAGCCGCACTCGGGTATTTGACGACGATATTGAACATAAAGCGGTCGAGTTGGGCTTCAGGCAGCGGATAGGTTCCCTCTTGCTCGATCGGGTTCTGAGTCGCAAGAACAAAGAAAGGGACCGGCAATCGGTACGTGTTAGAGCCGACGGTAACGTGCCGTTCCTGCATGGCTTCAAGCAGTGCGGCCTGAGTTTTGGGCGGTGTTCGGTTAATTTCATCGGCAAGCAAGACGTTCGTGAAGATCGGTCCTTGCATGAACTGGAACAGCCGACGGCCTGATTCAGGGTCTTCCTGCAACACGTCGGTGCCTGTAATGTCGGATGGCATCAGGTCGGGCGTGAACTGGATTCGGCGAAACGATAGTTGCAGGACTTTAGCGACCGTACTGACGAGCAATGTTTTTGCTAAACCCGGAACACCCATCAGCAGGCAGTGAGACCGACAAAACATGGCGATCAATAATTGGTCAACAACGTCATTCTGGCCAATGATGACCTTACCGATTTCAACTCGTAACCGAGAGTAAGCACTTGCCAGGCCACGAATGGCAGCCATTTCCCGTTCGCGTGCAGTAGCATCTGCTGCGGTTACAGGCTCATCATTCGCGGCAGCATTCATCTCGTTGGTCTTTCTGTAGATCGAGTTTTTGAAGAAAGGAGATTACCATACTGACGTGACGGCCAAAATTTCCGTCAATGACTGATGATCCGTTCGAGCCATCTGAACGTTAAGAATTGTGTGTCAAAGCCACCGAAATTCCAATCGTAGACGAACAATCGATTTGACATGTCCGCAAGATACTGTAACTAAACCCTGCTGACCGTCATTTCAGTTGAAATAAAACTGGGAATTCTCCGCCGTAAGAGGAACCGCATTGATGTCTAACGACCAACCTTGGATCGACGCGAAAAACGACGCCCCCGTCGTGCCAGCTAAGAAGCCGATGAACGGCTGCCTTCTCGCTAGTTTGATCGTCGGCGGACTTGGCATGGTTTGCCTGATGGTCTGTTGCGGTGCGATGGCATGGATCGGTTACACCATGAAGCCGACGATCACCAATGTTCCCGCCGAAGTTCTCGCCGCCAGTCAGAAGATTTTGAATGTCAAGATTTCAGACGATTTCGTTGGTGATAACGCCGTCACGATGGACAACATGATCTTTACGAATCGGACGGCGACATTCCGGCATAAAGAAGGAAAAGGCCAACTTTTGATGGGAGCGATTCAACTGAAAATGGGTGATCCCAACCAGGCGAAACTTCAGTCGGGACAGATGCGCGGCCCACTTGAAATACAAGTCAGAAACAATCTGGACATAAAAAAGACTGAATCTCGCGATATTATGATCAACGGACAGAAAGCGTCAGTTGCGATCGGCGAAGCCACAGATCGCACAACTGGTAAAGCCGTTCACACGGCTGACTTGGATATCAGCTTGCCTTCAGGAGAGACCTTTATCCTGTTACGAATGGACGACGATCTCTGGGACGAGGCGGCCGTTCTGAAAATGCTTGAGGAGTCAAAGCCGCCAGGTGCGGAATAAGCGACGATCCGTTTGTCACGCAACATCGCGAGACCGGCCTCCTTCCGCAGGCCGGGTTTGGGTTCCAGACGTTCGTCGTCGGG
>JBAXBD010000258.1:0-8141 GCA_037142165.1 Schlesneria sp.
TTTTCACTCTGGCCCCGTCGATTCTCATGATGACGACCTGCTTTGTTCGATTCAGTGTGGCTCTCGGCTTGCTTCGCCAGGCCTTGGGAACGCAACAGGGACCACCCAATCAGGTTTTGACGGCGATTTGTATTTTCCTCACGTTTCTGATCATGTCACCAGTCTGGCAGAAGAGCTACGACGAAGGGATTCGACCCTATACTAATCCAGCAGCGGGTGAACCTGCGATCGATGAATCGACAGCACTGGCGAGAACGCTTGCCCCCGTTCGGAATTTCATGAGCGAACAGATCGATAAGTCGAACAATGGTGACGCCGTCTGGATGTTGCTCGATTTTCAACGACCTGTCACCGGATCAACGTCTGCCAGTTTATGGCAAGAGCCGCAAAGCTACGATGAAGTGCCGTTCACCGTCCTTGCACCTGCTTATCTACTCAGCGAGTTGAAAGTCGGATTTCTCATTGGATTTCAATTGTTCCTTCCTTTTCTTGTGATCGACCTTGTCGTGGCCATGATCCTGACCAGCCTGGGTCTGACGATGATGCCCCCTTCGATGGTTTCGCTCCCATTCAAGCTGTTGTTATTTGTGCTGATCGATGGATGGTTCCTCACTGTGGGAATGTTGCTCGAAAGCGTCAGGATGGCGTAGGGCGCCGAAATAAGGTTGACGGTATGAGAATCGTGACATGACGGCAGACCTGGCTGTAGAACTTTGTCGATCGGCAATCCTGCTGGCGCTGACGATCGGTGGCCCTGTGCTACTGGCTGCTTTAGCAATCGGTTTAGTGATTGGTCTGATACAAGCAATGACGCAACTGCATGATCAGACACTCGCGTTCGTTCCGAAGATGATCGGTATATCGCTGGTGGTCCTGTATCTGCTTCCTTGGGGGCTCAGTCGAATGGCGGAATATGCCTCAGACTTAATACGTGAAATTCCACATCAATTATGAATGAACAGCTTGAACAGCTTGCTGCTGATCCCTGGGGACGGCTGGTGCTGCAACACCTGGCGAGTGGCGGAATACAAAGTTGTTTTTTGTTTCTGCTGGTTGCGGCCCGGCTGGCCGGCGTGTTCATCGTGGCACCTGGCGGACTTCGGATTCCAGTCCCGCTCTCGCTGCGGATCGTGCTCGTGATTTTGTTATCACTGATCATTGCACCGACGCTGCTCGATACACCTGAACGTGACATTGGCGTGACTCAGGTGAAACATACTACGACGGAAGTTCTTGTTTTACCCGAATCGCCAACAGATCTCGCCTTCCTTGTCGCTAGCGAAATTGGTCTGGGTGCCTTGCTTGGCGTGGGTGTCATTGCTGTATTGAGCGGATTGTCGCTGGGAGGAGAATGGCTCGATCGATCAAGCGGGCTGGGTCTGGGACGAGTGTTGAATCCGGACTGGTCTGATGGTGACCCCGCATGTAGCCGTTTGATGTCATTACTGGCAATTGCCGTCTTTATGCTCATGGAACCGCTGGGTGGCCAATGGTTGCTGCTCAGATCGCTGGTTGAATCGTTTGTCTCGATTCCAATTGGTACAGCGTCGTGGTCGACATCGGTGGATTTGCTGAACGGGCTTGTCCAGCATTCGTTGGTACTTGGCATTCGAATCGCAATACCACTCGTCGTCACGATGCTGATGCTCGACATCACGCTGGCATTTGCCAATCGCAATACGCCCGTCGCAATCAGTTCCGCCGCAACAATCATTCGAGCGGGGGTGGGAATCGCGGTTCTTGCATTCACGCTGACGGCGATTCCTGAAGTGATCGCCGCGACCATGATTTCTCTGTTTTCGTGAACGTGCCGGGACGAGAGTTCAGTTGCGTCGCCCATCGAACTGTCGAAAGAATTGGATCCGGTCGTGTCTGTCGACGAGATCATTCGCCCGTTTCATTGAACACGGCGCAGGAGCCTTTTCAAAACAACGAATCGCCCGTTTTAAGCAAGCTCGTTCGGCACGTCGGCGTTGCAGTCGACCAAATAGGACGGACATATTCAACAGATCATTCCCCATTCCGCGAAAGTCCTTGGACTCCTGATGACGACGATAGGCTGAAAACAGTGTCATCATCCCTTCTTGAGGAGACGATAGTTCCGCTTGAACCAGACCCAGCGTGGCGATCAAGTCGCCGTCCCGGATTTCGTCAGCGATATCGCCACTCATTTCAATAGCGGCCATCACAAGGGATTCGGAAGTCTGGTAAGACTCGCTCGCCAGCGCATCATTGGCCATCGCCAGTAGTTCTTCCGGTCCCGCATCGTCGAGAAGTAGTGTCGCTCGCCACTGGAATCGGCGAGCCAGATCGAGATCACCGACTTCGCGATAAATTGCCGCAAGATTATGGCACACGACGCCAATCGCCTGCTGGTTTTCACCATCCAGGATCGGAGTAAAAATCGAAATCGCCTCAAAATATCGTTCTTGCTGAGACAAGCAGACGCCGTAGGCAATTCGGCTTGCTGGTGAGGTATCCAGCAATAGCGCCTGTTGAAATAACTCGTCAGCTCGCTGACAGTCACGGTTTTTCCACGAACGCTCTGCGTCGATGATGAGTTCTGAGACTCGTTCGCTGTCACCAGAGGACTCGGGTTTCTTCATGATTGGCTTATTTCGAGTCGCAGGACGATTTCATCTCAAGTCCGCCACGGATTCCCTTCGACCGTAGCGCATCGTTCATCGACAATGATTCGTTCGGGGACCGGCCCCGCATAAACCCAAAGCATTTCCATAGGACCATTCGATTCATTGATAAAATAATGAACCCGGCCTCGTGGTTGAAGCGCAGTCTGACAATCGCTCATCGAATAGCGTCGACCTTCGACGACGCATGTCGCAGTTCCCGAAATGATACAGATCGATTCGTCGAAATCATGAACGTGAGCGGGAAGTCGGCCACCTGGCTGAAACAGTCCGTAACCACCGCTCATCTCGATTCCTGGCAGCAGGGTCTGATTGAAGCAATCAATAAACTCGGTATTAGGACCGGCCGCACCTCGTTTGGCTGTGGCAAATCGGTTGATTCGTTCGGCCCCAGGGACTCCCGTCGAAGTATCCGGCATCGAACGCCGGGAAAAGAACTTATCGACAAGTGTCCTGCTTGGATTATCGGTTGCCATCGCAATGTGTAAGACCGCTGGTTCCGAGTGAGAACCATTGCGAGCGGCATGTGCCAGTTCTGCGGGAATGACCGCATTGTCGAGCTTCTTCAGCCCGTATGAACGCCCGTCAATATCGATCACGATCGAACCACTGAGCAGAGTGATGGATTCGGTGAAAATGTGCGAGTGGTACGGCAAAACGGCACCCGGTGCGAACGTAACGATACCCGT
Source organism: Schlesneria sp. (assembly GCA_037142165.1). GTDB lineage: Bacteria > Planctomycetota > Planctomycetia > Planctomycetales > Planctomycetaceae > Schlesneria. The sequence goes on from JBAXBD010000258.1 coordinate 3,338, forward strand.
CGTCAAATTGCGAGCTTGATTGTGTCGACCGACGAGACACTCGAAATTAACGCCACGGGCAATTTCGGCTCGTGGACCTGTGCCAACGGAATTCATCACTTCGTTGCGGTCTGGACGCATCGATTCCGGCGGACGCGTTAATGGGGCTGTGGCAATGGTTGAAGCGGTCGGGACGAATGAGGATTGTATCGCGCGATCACGACCAAGCACCGTGAGCGACGCTCGAATCGATCTGGTCAGTAAACCAGCATCCATCCCCAATCCAATCGCTCGAAATCCTTGTTTCTGTCGTTCTTTGATGTCGTCGTTGCTCGTGGCGAGCACACCACAGTGCCGCCCGGAACGACGAATGATGTCCTTGGCCTGAAGGATTTGATCGGCAACACCTGGCCCTTCCCATTGTCCTCGAAAACCGGCACTGGACGACAAGTCGGCAGGCCCGAACCACATCAGTTCGACACCCTCAACCTGGCACATCATCGGTACCTGTCGAATGGCTCGAACGGTTTCGACGATTGGCACGACCAGCACGTTCTCGTTGGCTTCGGTGGTATGCTCAACCAGACACTGTCCCCAGCAGGTCGCTCGTTCTCCCCCGATTCCCCGCAATCCGTCCGCTGGATATTGCGAGTAGCTGACCGCCTGTCTCAGTTGGTCAGCAGTCTCGATCCAGGGAATAACGATGCCATCGGCGCCGATGTCGAGCGCTCGTTTGATCAGACCGCCATTCAATTCTGTAATCCGCACGAGTGCCACGGTATCGCTGCGGACCGTCGCGCGAATGTGTTCGAGAATCTCTTTCCAGTCAAGGTGTCCATGCTCGGCATCGATTACCACCCAATCGAGTCCCAGGCCGACAGCGATCTCGGTGACGCTGGGTGATTCCAATGTGACCCAAAGACCAAACACGGGCGAATCTTCGGCCAATTTGCGTCGAAGTTTTTGCAAAGCTGCCGTTTTCATCGTGTACTCGTCATTGCCAAGAGAAGACGAACACCGGCATAAATTGCCGAATGAGTCCTGCTGTTCAAAAAGTGAGCTGTGATCGTATCGACCGCGCGACAAGTCTCACAACAGATTGAACCAACCCATCTTGCTGAAAACGCCACGATCTCCATAATCAATGGGACGGAGTTTATCTTGCAGAGTTTCAAAAACGGATGAATCGCCTGTTGTTGCTCAGCTTTTATCGTTCGAAGTGAATTTGCGGGTGCGAAATCAACCGAAAAAATGGATTCCCTCCAGTCGGGAAACCAGCGTGTTACACGAAGTTCAGGTGAGAATGTATTGTGTCCGGCAGTCACGGCGTCCAACTTGAGGGTAGTCGCTTCTGGGTGAAACACCGACGAAGAATGTACGGCCCTTTTGACTACGAATGGACGTCGGATTTCTGCGGTGTCGAGATGCTCTATGATGGTCAGAAATTCGGCGAGTATTGCAGTGTCGACGAAATCTTTGCCGATCTGACGCCGTTTCGCCTTCCGATGAGTGTCGTTCGTGTCACCAGTATCGTCATGGGATGCGTTCTCTACGGTGTACTGAACGGAATGCGAGAGACTGAGCGCATCCAACTGCTTGCTGAACGATTGCGAGAGATGGGCTACGAACAGTTTGTCCCGACGTCGAAACAATGAACTTCATTGCGTTCGACGAACGTGTGAGAACTTCTGTACGGAGTCTCGCTGCCGTGCCACTTCTGGCAAGAACAACATCGGTTGTTGACGCTACCGCGTGCTCGACCGTATCCTGCCAGATGTTTCCTCCTTCGATGTCAGGCTCAACGTTTGAGAGCGATGCCTCATGGAATTGTCACGTATTGGATTCTTCCGCTGCGGCGTCGTGGTCAACCGTCTGGTAGTGTTCGCTGCCTGTTTGTTGTTTAGCCCGACGGTCTCAAACCTTTTCGCGAATGAACCGGCATATGACCAAACAGTACGTCCCTTACTGACGAAATATTGTTTCGAATGTCACAGCCAGGAATCGAAACAAGGAAACCTGTCTCTCGATCAAGTTGCTTCGACTCATGATGCGGTCCGTGACCGAAAGTTATGGTGGAAGGTTCTGAAAAACCTTCGATCGGGAGTCATGCCGCCAGCGGGAGAAGTTCGCCCAAGTCCCGATGAAATCGAATCAATCGCCCGATGGGTTAAGTTTCAGGTTTTTGGGATCGACCCGAACGATCTTGACCCCGGTCGGATCGGAGTAAGGCGGCTGAATCGACGAGAATACGATAATACAGTTGATGACTTGATGGGTGTCAAATTCGATGCGTCACTGATCTTGCCGGCCGACGATTCTGGATACGGATTTGATAACGTCGGTGATGCACTCAGCTTTTCTCCGTTACTGATGGAAAAATATCTAAGAGCTGCTCAAGCAATCGTCGATCAGACCGTTCCCAAGTTGACTTGGATTATTCCCCAACAGGAATTCTCTGGTCGAGATTTTCGTAGCGATGACGGTCGGGAAAGAGGGGAAAATCTTTCGTCTAAGAAAGCCGCTAGGGTTAAACGCGTCGTCCACATCACTGATGACGGCAAGTACGATTTGCATGTCGGAGTGAAGCTGCGAGGCACGTTTGACTTCGATCCTTCCCGCTACACCGTCACCTTCGGTATTGACGGCCAGGTGCGTACAACTCACGAATATGGTTGGGATGAAAACAAGTTGCTCCGCTATCATTTCACTGAGGAATGGAAGGCGGGCGACCACGAACTCGCGTTTGAACTAACCCCAGTTCCTGCTGAATCCGACGATGTGAACAAAGCAGGCGTTGGCCGTGAGTCCACGAGCGCGAGCTTCGAAATCAACTCGGTCCAGATCGCGGGACCGCAAGGAACGACAAGCCTCGTTCACCCACGCCACTACGCGAGGTTCTTTCCCCGCGAAGTACCACCTGTTTCACTCGATGAACGAAACGCCTACGCAGCGGAAATTCTTCGATCATTCGCAACACGTGCATTTCGCGGCCGCGTCGATCAGGCGACGGTCGATCGATTGGTGAAGCTGGCAGAAATTGTCTACCGGCAGCCCGATAAAACATTCGAAGCAGGGGTGGCTCATGCGATGGTGGCCGTGATGAGTTCGCCACGATTTCTGTTTCGATTAGAAGGAATTGGGGCGCCCGCCGATAGCGGTCGATTTCCGGTCGTCGATGAATTTTCGCTGGCATCGCGACTTTCATATTTCCTGTGGTCGACCATGCCCGATGATGAACTGTTTCGATTGGCTGAAGTGGGTCAACTACGAGCGCAGCTTTCGAATCAAGTTCAGCGAATGATGGCTGACGAGCGGGCTGCTGAATTTGCCCGAAATTTTGTCGGTCAATGGCTGCGGACCCGTGATGTGACTCAGGTTTCGATCGATCCGATTGTAGTACTTGGTCATCAGGAAGAATACGAAAAACTCCGAGAGCAATTTCGCGGTCGTAGACGACAGCCTCTCAGCCGCGAACTGACTCCTGAAGACGAAAAGATTCGCAAACGATTCGATGAATTCCGTCAGATGTCAGATCGATTTAACGACGACATGAAACGGTCGATGCGACGTGAAACGGAAATGTGCTTTGAATATATCGTGAAAGAAGATCGCAGCCTGCTGGATCTTTTGGATTGTAATTACACGTTCCTGAACGAAAGACTTGCTTCCTTGTATGGCGTTCCTGAAGTTCGCGGCAATGAACTTCGGCACGTCACACTTCCCGATGGAAGCCCGCGTGGTGGCGTGTTAACTCATGCATCAATGCTATTGGTGACATCGAATCCGACTCGCACGTCGCCGGTCAAACGGGGCTTATTCATTCTGGACAACATTCTCGGAACACCCGCTCCACCGGCACCAGCAGGGGTTCCTGACCTGGAAGAAACGGCGAAGAAATTTGCAGGAAGGGAACCGCCGCTTCGCGACTTGTTGGCCGCACATCGTGAGTCGGCATTGTGTTCATCATGTCATTCTCGCATGGACCCACTGGGAATCGCACTGGAAAACTTCAATGCTCTGGGGATGTGGCGGGATCAGGAAAAAGACCAACCGATTGATGCTTCTGGAAAATTGATCACGGGAGAAACGTTCCAGGACGTACGCGATCTGAAAAAAATCTTGCGCGAACGACACGCATCCGATTTTTACCGGTGCGTTACCGAGAAAATGCTGACGTACGCGTTGGGACGGGGAATGGAAGAAACCGATGAACAAACGTTGGATCTGATTGTAACACGACTTAATAAAAGCGACGGACGATTCAGCGCGTTGATTCAAGGGGTCATCGAGTCGGCACCGTTCCAAAAGCAACGAAATATCTCCAGCGTCGCTTCGTTGAAGCCGGCCCCGAATTGATCAGTATGGAAATCTCGCGAGAATCTCTTTCGACAAGAAAAACGATAGACAGGACAGATCTATGACCAGGCCAAATCGGAACTCGCAAGATGCGGTTAACTCGCAGCAGCGTTCAATGGCAATCAGCCGGCGTCAGTTTTTGCGTGGCGTCGGTGTGTCGATCGCTCTCCCGACGTTTCCCTCGTTGATGTCACGTCGCGGTTTCGCTGATGAACTACCGAAGCCCGTCACCGGCCTCGCAACGACCGCGACCGGGGCGCCACTTCGTATGGCGTTCATGTCGATTCCAAACGGCGTTCACCAGGATCACTGGTTTCCAAGTGATGACTTCACGCTCAACGAAAGCATGGCTCCGCTGGAAGGACTGAAGCAACACTTTCAGGTGATCGGCGGACTTGATCACCAGCACGCGACGGCAGGACGTGACGGAGCGGGTGATCATGCCCGCGCAAGTGCCACATTCCTCACC
>JBAXBD010000259.1:0-8122 GCA_037142165.1 Schlesneria sp.
TGTGGAATGCTTGCCTACCCTTTTCGAAAACTCTCGCCTCGAAACCTCGTCATTGTTGGCGTTTTGTTCACGCTTCCTTCGGTACCACTGACGTCGGCGGTCGCTGGATTATTTCAATCGTTTCGTGACGCATCGGTTCGAGTTCAGGCGGCGGAGCAAAATCACCAACCTGTTTCCGACCCGGATAAGGAACTGGCCGAAGCATGGAACGACATCCGGAAGGCATTTCATCCAACTCGAGGAGAGGTGGCTGAAACAATTAAAGAGAATCGCGAGTCGTCTTACTGGAGGCTGGTCGTCAAAAATGCACCAGAAGCGTTCGGAGTCCAGACGACGGTGTTTGGCAGCGCATTTGTCTGGACCATCACAGGTCGAATGTTGATTGGAATGGCCCTGATGAAGTTGGGGGTCTTCTCGGCGACTCGTTCCATGCGATTCTACGGACTGCTTGCACTCTTTGGTTATGGCGTGGGCTGGCCGATCGTCGCATTCGCTGCCAACCGATTGATCCAAAATGACTTCGATGTCGTGACGCTGTTCAGCAGCTGTTTGCACATCAATTTCTGCGGCAGTCTGTTCGTTGCACTGGGACACATCGCCGTCGTCATGTTGATTTGCCAAGCGGGATGGTTCCCCTGGCTCACCAGTCGACTGGCAGCGGTCGGACGAATGGCACTGACGAATTACCTGACGCAGTCGTTGCTGTGCACGACATTCTTCAACGGTTACGGATTCGGCTTCTACGGAGCGTTTGACCGAGTTCAGCTCTACGGGATTGTGGTTGCAGTTTGGACCTTGCAACTCTGGTACAGCCCGCTGTGGTTAAGATATTTTCGTTTCGGTCCGGTCGAATGGCTATGGCGGTCAATGACCTACGGAACGATGCAGCCGATGTTGAGGATTCCATGGAGCACATAACGCCAGCGACGTTGAGCGACGTTCCGCAGTTAGTCGAACTGCTGAACCTGCTGTTCACACAAGAGGCCGATTTCACGTCCGATCGAGAAAAGCAGGAACGAGGATTGCGCCTCATCATCGAGTCGACTCATGTCGGTGTCGTTCTCGCGGCCCGCGACGGCGATCAAGTGATCGGAATGGTCAGCCTGTTATTCACCGTCAGTACGGCCGAAGGTGGCCCAGTCTGCTGGTTGGAAGATATGGTCGTTCGCCCTGACCGGCGGGGCGGCGGACTTGGTTCGCGCTTGTTGCAAATCGCCATCGAATATGCACGGTCACACGGTTTCGCCCGCATCACGCTGCTGACTGATCAATTGAATGCAGGCGCAATTCGGTTTTATGGTCGTCATGGGTTCATCGAGTCGGAGATGACAGCGTTGCGATTGATGACAAATTCTTGATTGAACGTCAACTTTTTAGTTGCATCGTCTCGTCATATTCCTGCAGCGTTGGAAAATGGATTGTCTCGGAGGTCCGCCAGTTTCGGAGTCGTTCGGCATACTCCCGCAGATAGTCTTCCCGCTGCTCCTGTGAGCTCCTTGCGACCGACCAGGCGACGAACGGCGGAAGCACGTCGAATCCCAGAAAATAAAACATCCCGTGCTGGATCGGGAACAGTAGCGAGTCCATCTCGCCATTCAAACCTGTCGGACTGTAGATCGTTGGCCCGCCTCCCGTCGTCAAACTGACCATTGCCCGTTTGCCTTTGAAGATTCCGTTGGAATACCACCGACCACCTCCATAGGTCAGGCCCGCAGCAAATACACGGTCCACCCATCCCTTCATGATCGCCGGAAGTCCGAACCACCAGAGTGGGAATTGAAAGATCAGCAGGTCCGCTCGAAGTAGTTTTTCTTGCTCGGCAGCGACATCGGCCGCGAACGTTTTGGCTTCGCTCGCCTTTGTCTGCTCGATGCCATATTTGAAAAACTCCGGATCAGTCAACGTCGTGAAATCGTGCTTCCCACCGACGGGATTGAACCGTATGGCGTAGAGGTCCGAGACTTCGACGTTATGGCCCGTTTCCTGAAGGACCCGAACGGCCGTATCCCGCATGGCGCCATTGAATGATTTGGGTTCTTCGTGAGCATAAACAATCAGCACGTTCATCGGACAAACTCCTTTTGGATCACTTCTAAGTGCGACACAAATAAGCCTCTTACTGGCGATAATGATTCGCCTTGATGTTCTGTTCCGCCAACGACACTGTTTCGGTGACTCGCTTCAATCGGGTTTCAGGTCGTTTTGCACTTTCGATCCACCAGAGAATGTTCTTCTTGGAAGAATTGCTAAACGCCATGAAGTGCTTCTTTGCAAGCGGGTTTGCGGCAAGTCCCTTTTTCAAATCTGCGGGGATCGTCAATTCCTCAACCGCATCCCATTTTTCCCATGATCCATCTTTTTGTGCTGCTTCGACCTTGGCTAATCCCGCCGGCATCATCAAGCCGTTTTCAATCAATTTCACGATGCGCTGTTTGTTCAACCGCGACCAGGGACTTTTTGGTTTCCTTGGAGAGAAAAGTTGCATGTAACGCTCTTCATCGAGCTTATTCGGTCGGCTATCGACCCAGCCAAAACAAAGCGCTTCTTCCACAGCCTCTGCATAGGAAACGCGAGGTTGACCGCTTTCCTTTTTGTAGTAAATCAGCCAGATCCCCGGGGATGAAGCATGGTTGCTTTCAAGCCATGCACGCCATTCGCTACGGTCCCTGGCGTAAAACCTTGATAACTCTTTTGTTAGGCGTGGCATTTCGATTTCGATGACCTCAACGTCACTCGATTTTCAGGTTTGTAATTGTTCGCCCTTTGTCAGCAGATCGACGACTCCGACGTCTCCGTTATTCCCGGGCAAAAAGTGCCTCAAATCCTGTGAAGGGTGTCAGGGGCAGGATTTCAACGCTCAGTAAGCCCTGCTCAACCATCGGCAACTTCCTGAGGTGCTCGTCTGCCTCGTGTTCATCGACCGCTTCGAGCATCAGGACTGCACCGACCGGGCCTTTGATGTAATGGACTGAGCGAACGACGCCGGATGTCGTCATGTTCCAGACATGTGACGCTTCGGGTTTGATCAGCGGCCCAAGTTTTTCCCGGGGCGCTTCGGGCTTTACCTTGAGAATCGCGAGGAATTGCATTTGCCTTGATCCTTCTGATTGATGTCGGAACTGAATGTGTTAGCCACAGAGAGGGATGACATTCATTCGGCGGGATCGTAGAATGAAGTACTCCAAGCAACAAGTACGCATTTAATTGTTGGGTACTTACATGAAAGTAAGCGTCAAAGATTCTGAATGCACTGACACCGCCTTTAACTGCCCGGTCGAGGCAACTCTGTCCGTGATCGGCGGCAAGTGGAAAGTGGTGATCCTGTTCCACTTAACGCACTCAGGGACGCACCGTTTCGCCGAATTGCGTCGGAAGATACCCGGCGTCAGCGAGCGAATGCTGACCCAGCAACTTCGGGAACTCGAACATGATGGCATTGTCCACCGAGAGGTTTATCCCGAAGTGCCTCCCAAGGTCGAATACTCATTGACTGAATACGGCGACACGCTTCATCCGATCTGCGAAATTATGTGCGCCTGGGGTAAAAAGCACATGAAGCGGATCAAGTTGAAATCAAGCAAATAATCGGACGTCGATGATTCCTGGGTACGGTCCGTTATTAAGAAAATCAACAATCCACAGCGAATGCTTTCACGAGGAAATGCGATGGAAACTCGCCAAGCTCTGATTACAAACGACCTGCAAGGGACGTGGATCTCCTGGCTGGGTTCCCCCATTCGATATACGGCTCTGAGTACCGACACCGGAGGTCGCTATGCCTTTTCGATCGGTCGTGTACCCGTTGGCGTTGGCCCAAAGCCGCACCGCCATTCATTCGAAGAAGCGTTTTTTGTTCTCCGGGGAGAACTGAGTTTCACTGCGGGAAACGAGACGGTGATCGTCTCTGCGAATGGCTGTATCGCCATCGGGGCTGGGACAGCACATTTCTTTAAAAACGCCAGTTCAATCGAGGCAGAAGTCATCATTCTCGTGGCTCCCGCCGGATTCGATGAATTTCAGGCGGAGGTGGGAGGAAAACTGGAGGGACCCGATGCACCGATTTCATTCGATCCCCCCAGCTTCATCGCTCGAATGATGTCAGCGGCCCCCAAATACGGGATCGACTTGAATCCACCGGCTTCCGCTTTCGAGGAACCGCCAAATATCAAAGTGACCATGCCATCCGAGGGGCGTACGATGGCCGTCGTCGGCGACGTTTACCGATTCATGGCTACCGGAGACGACACGAATGGAAAGTACGCGTTCTGGGAAGCCATCGTCCCTCCAGGTGGAGGTCCGCCGCCACACGTCCACAGCCGCGAGGAAGAAGGTTTTTATATTCTGGAAGGTGAGATCACATTTTTGATCGGCGAAAAGCGAGTCGTCGCAACAGCCGGAACATTCGCCAATATGCCTGTCGGCACTCCGCATTCATTCAAGAATGAGAGCGACAAACCGGCCCGGATGTTGATTGTCGTTGCACCAGCGGGTTTAGAGAACATGTTCTTCGAGGTCGGTATGCCGCTTGACGACGGGGCCACAACGGCCTTGCCACCGACAAAGGCAGAAATTGAAAAACTGATTGCAGTCGCTCCACGTTACGGTATCGAGCTCAGACTGCCGGGGCATTAAACGACGGCAATCACGCCAGTGAGTTGGTTTCAACGTTCCATGACCCGAACAGGATCAAATCACGAGCATTTCTTCAGACCTCACCTGGCCATGTTGCAGATGCAGTAGTAACGTCAGGCGGCCATGATGTCGTCGCACAGGAAAAGCCCGCTCTTACCTCGCCCAAGGTGGTCACCGGAAGCGATGGAACTAAGGTTTGGGCAATGGGTGTGCTGGTCACGGTCAAAGTCAAAGCCGCAGATACTGGCGGGGCCTACTTGGTGTTCGAAGACCTGATTCCGCCCGGCGCAGGCCCGGTACCCCATACGCACACCAGGGAAGACGAAACCTTTTTCGTCCTCGAAGGGGAACTCCGAGCATGGCTCGGCGGCAAGCAGTACGACGTGAAGGCAGGCGATTTCGTCCACATGCCCCGCGGAGTCCCGCACTCTTTCAAAAATGTCAGCGAAAAGCCGACGCGACTGCTGCTCTCGTACACCCCCGGTGGCTTTGAACAATGGTTCCTGGACATCAGAACGCCCGTTTCCACGTGTGTCCGGAACTGACGAAAAGCCGCCAGAGATCAAGTCGGAAGACATCAAACGCGCTGTTATCAGCGCCGAGAAATACTGCATGAAGGTTGAGAAGAAGTAGATCTGGCAAGTGTCGCACTGATTGAACAGTTTATCCGATGGACCTGACAAGGAACTCATTCCGATCCAGAACCGAGTGACGCCGCTGTCAACGATTGAAGCGGTCGCCCAACTTCGATTGTTAATGGGGAACAGACTTTAAATAGGCAGACTGTATGCCGATTGTCTAACGACAGATTTTTCGAAGTTTTTGCTTGACGTCGCCGATAGTTGTAGATACAAATAAGTTAGCGGTAGGGGAGCCGCATGAATATGGACCAGCCTGCTACCAACATCGACACCATTGCCAAGACCTGCATCGCCGGTCGGCTGCGGCTGATCAATCGGGTTGTCTCGAGCATTTACGATGATGCGCTGCGGCCGTTCGGATTGAAGATCAGCCAGGGGAATATTCTCATCTTCACGGGCAAACTGGGTGTCGCCAGCCCTGTGCAGATTTGTGAGTATCTGCAGCTTGATGCTTCGACGCTCAGCCGCAACGTAGAATTGATGCGCAAGAATGGCTGGTTAGAGGAAGTTCCCGGCGAAGATGCTCGCAGTCGTCCCTTCCGCCTCACGGACGCAGGGAAACGACTGATCGAATCAGCGATCCCTGCCTGGGAGAAGGCTCAGGCGGAAGCGAAGGAATTGCTGGGGGACGACTTCGTATCGTCGCTCAACAAAGCAGCAAAACGGGCCAGTGAGTCGAATCGCGCTTAACATCGAGTTTTTTTAACCTACTACTTGCATATACAACTATGGGGATGCAATGACACTGACAGAACAGAAGACAAAGCCAGAACGGATGGAACCTGACAAGCTCGATGCGGGCTGGCTGAAGCAGCTTGCCCTCGAGCACGGGGCTGATGACGCCGGGTTGGTTCCGATTGGCGATCCGGGGCTGGATGACCAGCGGGCCGACATTTTGAAATTCTACCAGAAGACCAAAGCGTTACTCGCCATCGTCTGCCGCATGAACCGTGAGCCGATCCGGAACCCAGCTCGTTCTGTGGCGAACCTGGAATTTCACTCGACCGGTGAAGACGTCAATGACGTATGCCGTGCGATTGTCACCGCGTTGGAACAACAGGGGGTGTCAGCGATCAACCCGCCAATGGGGTTCCCGATGGAATCCGACCGTTTTCCAGAAAAAATGTGGGTCGTATCTCACAAACCCGTGGCCGTTGCGGCCGGCCTTGGCATGATGGGGATTCATCGCAACGTCATTCACCCGAAGTTCGGCAATTTCATTCTCTTGGGGACAGTGCTCATCGGTGGCGAGGTGACCGAGTATGACAAACCAATTGATTACAACCCGTGTTTGTCGTGCAAACTCTGCGTGGCAGCCTGTCCCGTGGGAGCAATCGCGCCGGACGGCAATTTCGATCTGGCTTCGTGCTACACGCACAACTATCGGGAGTTCATGGGAGGCTTCGGCGACTGGGTCGAACGGGTGGCCGACGCGAAGAGCGGCCTGGACCTGCGCAAGAAAGTCACTCGTCAAGAAACGGTTTCGACCTGGCAGAGTCTTGCCTTTGGGCCGAACTACAAGGCGGCCTACTGCCTTTCCGTCTGTCCTGCGGGCGACGATGTCATCGGGCCGTTTAAAGCCGATCGGAAGGAATTTCTCAACGAGATTGTCAAACCGCTGTTGGATAAAGAGGAGACGATCTACGTTGTGCCCAAATCCGACGCCGAGGATCACGTTAAAAAACGATTCCCGCATAAGAAAGTCAAACAGGTTCGTGGAAGCCTGCTGCCGCGAACAATTAAAGGGTTCCTCAGCGGGATGTCATATACGTTTCAACGAGGTCAGTCCGCAGGACTGAATGCCGTTTACCATCTGACGTTTACCGGCAAAGAACCTCATATCGCCACGGTCGTTATCAAGGACAAGACGATCCAGGTGACCGATGGTCACGAGGGAAAAGCGGACCTTCAACTCACCGCCGACAGCGAGACGTGGCTCGGCTTTTTGGCGAAAGAGCGAAGTCTGCTGTGGGCGTTCCTGCGCCGCAAAATTCGGATCAAAGGTTCGCCGAGGTTATTAGTCGCTTTTGGAAAGTGTTTTCCGTCATGACGATGTCGACTCGTGTCGATCGCCTGCTTCGCGATGTGAACAGTTCCTTTTCCGTCCGCCGAATCCGCTTTACGTAATGGAGAACAAACAATGCAAAGCCAAGTCCCGAACTCGATCCTTCAGGGAGTCAACTCCCAACATCTTAACACAAGTAATCAATTGATGAACCCGACAATCGCCATCACACACGAACGAAAACACCCGCTCGATAACAGGATTCCACCGCCAGTAATTGTGCTTCTGATTGGCGTGGCAATGGCAGTGACTGCCTGGTTTACTCCTGCCATGACGATTGAAAACAATGTGCGATTCGTTGTCGGGGGTATTGTACTCGTGATGGGAATTCTGATCGTGGTACGAGGAGCCAGAACGTTCTGGAAGAATAAGACGACGATCAATCCTGTGGACATCGATCAGGCTTCGGCACTCGTCACCGACGGCATTTTTCGTTACAGCCGAAATCCGATGTACGTGGGGTTTACCGTTGTGCTAACGGGTTGGGCCATTTGCCTGGCTGCTCCATGGGCGTTGATCGGGCCGATTGTCTTCGCCCTTTTCACAAACCGCTTCCAGATTATTCCCGAAGAACGAGTGATGCATGCCAAGTTCGGTCAAGCGTACGACGACTACAAGGCGAGCGTTCGACGATGGGTTTGAAGCTTTGACTCATTGCTTCGAGATTTCTTCCAAAGCAGCCATCATCGCTCCGAGGTTGTCATTTGTTGTAACGGAGGCTTCCAGCCGCCGTACATTTTGCTCTGCGGCTGGAAGCCGCAGCTACGGCTTGTGCCACGCCGTT
>JBAXBD010000260.1:0-8113 GCA_037142165.1 Schlesneria sp.
GACGTGCTGGAGGTTAAATCGGAAGTCGAACGGCCACGCCCACGTCGGCGGCGACGTCGTCGTCGTCGAGGAGGGGCATTTTCATTGTCGTCCGAATCAGCATCCACCACAGATTGCTCAGCAAAATCGTCGGATTCATCGTCAACGATTTCTTCTTCCAGATCTTCGACGAACAAATCTCCTTCGAAGTCATCCACGGGCTTGGGCCGTCGTGCGGCAACCGGTTTACGCTGTGGTGGAGATGGCGGTTCTTCTCGCTTCCGAACGGGCTGAGCGTGGCGTGAACGTGGTGGTTCGACCGGCTCATCAACACCTGAGCCGAATTCATCTCCAACGTATGCCGAGGGGACTTCTCGGGTTCGCGGTCGTTCGCTCGATCTTTCTGGGCGACGTTCCGCAGGGGGACGCTCTGCCGCAGGACGATCAGCTTCAGGCCGTCGGGGTCGGGGAGGTTGCTCGGCGCGGGCTGGACGTTCGCGTCGCGTTTCCTCGCGCTGCGATCGGCTCTTTCGAACCTCTTCGTCGGATGTCGTCGTTTCCTGGGCCGGTTCAGCATCTCGACGTCGCGGACGGTCGGGACTTTCACGTCGCTTTTCTTCTCGTCGCTTTTCGTCGCGTGGCGGTAATTCCTCACGTCGGGGAGGTTCTTCCCGACGGGCCGGTTCCTCGCGGCGAGCAGGCTCTTCGCGGCGCGGCGATTCTTCCCGGTGACTGCGACGTGCCTCAGGAGCAGCGGGCTCGTGTCGAGGCCTTCGCCCGCGAGAATCTTCTGTCTTTTTGGGCGCAGCAGATCCTTTGGCCGATTCGTCCCAGTTCCACGACTCAAGGATATCCCAGAATTCGTCGTGATCTTCGTTTCCCGGCAAAGTACCCTTTTTGTCCGGCTTGGGTTCTTCTGCGACGACTTCTTCGACTTCGTCTACGTGTTTGTGAAGAACGGTCTCTTCAGATCCCTTGCTCGTCGCAGGTCCTGAGGTCACAGGGGAAACAGGTGGAGTCTTCGCAACGGGAGCCTGATCATCAGGGAGTTCAAAATCATCGTCGTCGTTGAATTGAATCCCAAACAAATCTGTGGCAATTTTGCCCCAGGAATCGTCGTCAGGAGCGGGACCGCGCTGTGCAGGATTGGCCATGTGTACTTGCTGATGCTCGTGAATTTCGTTGTTCGGATGGGCAACTTCCAATGAATACCCGCCGCAATTAAACTGAACTATGGCGATTCACAGAATCTTCTGCAACAGTGGCGGGCCGACGCAGCATCGATGACAAGAATAATTGCCTGGCTGCCAAGGACTTTTGACGGATTCTGCGAAAGAATCTTCCGCCATTTTGTCTACCAAAAAAACAACACTGCTTGCCTGACAGCTCGCAAGCAGGGCTTTCGTCGAATACCGTGATGTTTCGTCTCGCGCCGCGAAAAGTTTGCACTCCGAGAGCGAGGCTGACCTGAAGAAATGGTGGATTCTCATCAGGATGTCTTGTTGCGCCAGTGAGGCTCCATTTCAACCAGCGTTGCCACAACATGTCTTTTTGCCCTGAATGGGCAATACATACCAGCTCAGGTCAGAGCGAAGCGGCGTTAACCGCGAAGCGCCGCCCTGGGTCCGCGTTCGTTGCAATTTCTCGCCCTGTGAAGGGCTGCACAAATAGTCTGAATAGAAATTCTGCTGCCATCAACAAGACGGGCGTAATCAAACCTTGCGCATCCTGGGCGACGCTTTGCGGCTGTCGCCACAAAGCGTCGCCCGCTGATTTCTCCTCCCCTTAACAGTTAACAGGGCAGAATACCCGCCAAGACTGACAAGGATGCCATCAACAGATCATTTGTTGTTGATCGTTGTTCCAGGCCAATCGTCGGTACGGAATGGTGTCAGTGGCAGGCCCGCTCCGTCGAACATGTTGACGACTGGATTGTCAGCCCACCCGTAGCGGACGGCGACCGGGTTGGCAACTTGATCGCTCGATACTTCAATCGTGTTATCTTTCAACACGTTTGCGTTCGCCCAGACGAACTTCTTGTCTTCACCAGCGATCGCGAACCCACGTGGTTCCTTGACGTCGAATGGACGCCAGCCACCGTCGACATAATCAAACGTGAGCACAATCTTGTTATCGGTCTTCGCCATCGCTTTATATTGCGGGCTATGGTAGGGAATGGCCACTCCGTAATCCTTGGCCAGCGCCCAGCGAGCGAGACGTCGACCAACATCGACTTTGTTCTTCGGGTGAATATCTTTACCTTCACCAATGTCGATGATCACCGCTTCGCCGGTCTTCGGCAATTTCGACATCGTCATGGTCTGAGCTTCGCGTAATTCGGCCCAGGCACTTTCAACAGGTTGAGGTTGTTCGTTCTGGAAGTCAGCCAGTTGAGCCCAGTAGAACGAGAAGTCTCCTTGCCCCCAGTCATCACGCCAGTTCTTGATCATGAGCGGAAACAGGTCCCGGTACTGGTAGGCTCGTCCAGCATTCGATTCTCCCTGATACCAGATTGCCCCTTTGATCCCATAGCCGATATGTGACTTCAGCACCCCATTGTAAATATTCGCAGGACGGCTGTTGCCACCCATTTGATTCTGCAATCCCTGGAGTTGCTTCTTCTCTTCATCGCTCAGACTATTTCCCTTGGCAACCAGTTCCGCATATTTGGATTCCATCTGAGTCCAGCGGTCCATCAGCGGCTTGTAAAGTGGATCGGCATTCAGAAGATCACGACGAACCCAGGCTTCGCAGGCGGAGCCACCCCAGGCATTGTTAATCATTCCGATGGGAACTCCCAACGTTTGATGGAGTTGTCGAGCGAAGAAATATCCGACGGCTGAGAAACCACCGACCGTTTCGGGTGTACAGACCATCCACTTGCGATCGTCGTGACTCCACTTAACGTCCTGTGTGCCGACTTGCGGAAAATTGATCATCCGAATCTTCGGATATTTTGCGGCCAGTTTTTCGATATCGGGGTCATTCGAGTTATTGACTGACCACTGCATGTTCGACTGACCTGAGCAAACCCAGACTTCGCCGACCAGCACATCGGAAAACTTGATCTCGTTCTTGCCTTTCACCGTAAAAGCATAGGGTCCACCGACTGGAACCGGATCGAGAAAAACACTCCACGTGCCGTCTGCAGCGGCGGTTGCCGTCTGGCTTTGCCCGTTGATTGATACGGTCACTGCCTCACCCGCTTCAGCCAGTCCCCAGACCTTGTTACGTTGTCCCTGTTGAAGAACCATGTGATCGCCGAACACATTCGGCAGTTTGACGTCGGCCTGCGCTGACGAGCCGATAAATACCGCTGCGATGGCAATAGCGAGCCATCCATTTCTCTTGACCATGGTCCGTAACGTGATCCCGATCCGCATTGTGTCGGCTCCTTCTCTCAAGCAAATTGTTCAAGGTTGATTGCTCGCAACCGAAGCCTCTCTTCGGTCCGAGAGACAAACACGTAACGCGCCGTTGATGCGAAAACAACCGTTGAACGAAAAATCGTCGTCCGCCCCCACTGACGTCGAGTACCACTGCCGTGCGTCTCCACTCGCCAGTGCTCTTGCTTTCCGACGATGAAATGAGAGAAGCCACTGCCAGCTCAAAGTCGCCGCTTGTGGCACTCATTTTCACAGCCTTGCGTGATTTTGATTGCTCATTGCAAGCAAACGATGAGCATCCATAAAAAAATACATTTCTATTGTCGTCTCAATTCTGTACACTTTCGCGGACGAATGATTTCGCAGGAATGGACGTCTCGATCACTCTTCTCATCACTGGGCGAGTTTCGTATCACGACAATCCCGAGACAACTCCATGAGCACTGACGCGCCGTTTTCAGTCGATCACGAGTTCAGCTTGCTCGCACATGATCTTCTCGACAACACTTCCACGGTCATCTATGCCAAAGATTTGAGCTTTCGCTATTTGCTGATCAATCGACAGTTCGAGACGTTATTTCATGTGTCTCGTTCGCTCATGCTCGGAAAAACAGACTATGACGTCTTCGCGACGGAGTTGGCCGACGCCTTCCGCGAGAACGACCGCGTCGTGCTGGAATCGGGCGAGCCCTTATATTGTGAAGAGGTCGCTCCACATGACGATGGTCCGCACCGATACTTTTCAGTGAAATTTCCGCTTCGCGACCACCTGGGCTCGATCTACGCCATTGGAGGGATCTCGACTGATATCACGGAAAAGGTTAGGGCTGAACGTGAAATTGCATCACTCGAATACCGTCACCATCTGATCCTCAATTCGGTCGCCGACGGAATTTGCGGACTTGATTCTTCCGGATGTATCGCGTTTTTGAATTCAGCGGCGGAGCGGATGCTGGAAATGACATCTGACACGCTGCTCGGGATGTGCCATTCCAGGATCGTTGCCCCACGCAAGCCGAACGGGTCACATGTCTTCGACACAGAACTACATCCCGTGAGAGCGGTATTAAACGGAAAAGACGCCGTCACGGTGAAGGACGCAAGATTTCGACGGGGTGATGGGACCCTGCTTCCGGTCGAGTATACCGTCGCTCCGATCTGCCATACCGGAGAAACAGTCGGGGCTGTTCTCGCATTTCGTGATTCCACTGAGCGGTTGAAGCAGGTCGAGATTGAACAAGAGATCCAGACGGCACTGCGAATTCAAACCTCGCTCTATCCGAAACAAATGCCGAAGATTCCCGGCTTTGAATTTGGCGCGATATGCATTCCGTGCTCAAAGGCCTGCGGTGATTATTTCGATTTCATTCCCTGGGGTGAAAATCGATTGGGGATCGCCGTCGGAGACGTCAGCGGACACGGTCTCGGCCCTGCGCTGGAAATGGTGGAAACACGAGCCGTTTTGCGCACCATGCTCTTGAATGAATCAAGCCCTGCTCAGTGCCTGACCCGACTCAATCGGGTCTTGGAAGAAGATCTGCCCGATGACATGTTTGTCACATTGTTTCTTGCATCGCTCGATTTTTGCAATCGAACTCTCAGTTATTCAGCCGCAGGGCACGAGGGGGGCATTCTACACGCCAATGGAGAATTGCAGCGATTGAAAAGCACCGGGACAGTGCTTGGTATGAATCCAACCGCCGTATTCGAAAGTGGAACCACCGTTCAATTGCAGCCGGGTGACCTCGTGCTGATCGCGACCGATGGACTGATCGAATCCATGTCGCCGGAGCGAAAGTTATTCGGGCAAGACAGGATTGTTGAGGTCCTGCGAAGACATCAATCAAAATCGGCCCGCGAAATTCTGGCAGCAATTCAATCGGCCAGTGAAGAGTTTCGTGATCACCAACCGAATCGGGATGATATCACCGCCGTCGCAATCAAAGTCTTATGATTTTCGAAAAGGTATGACGCTGGTCTGGACCGTTTGGCGACTTCCGTGTCTAATCCCGTAGTGTTTTGCCTCGGCCATACATAATGGTAACCTTCGGTCAGCCAGCAACTTGTGGCTGGAATTCCCATGAAACCGTACGGACGGTACTATTGGATTAACGAGTCAACGACGATTCGACAAAGCGCAGACTGAATTTGGACAGGGATGTCGCCGTGGAAAGTCTTGCCCGATTAATTCCATTCGTTCTCAGGCAGCGCAGGACGCTGATCCTGTCTGTTGTGCTGTCCGTGGGTGCCGCTCTATTCGCTGTAGCACAACTCTCGCTGGTCTATCCGGCCATGAAGCTGCTGCTCGAAGGAAAAACGTACGATCAGCACGTTCGCACGGAACTTGAGCGTGCACGTTCTGCTGTCGAGAAAGAATCAAATCGACTTGCGGAGATCGAATCGACGCTGCAAGATCCAAACTGGCAAGCGACTAATTCCGACGAAATGAAATCAGAACTTCGACGAGACAAACGCAAAACTCGCGAAGATTTAAACAAAGGACAGTGGGATGTCACGAAGTTTAGCTGGATCGATGCCCACGTGCTTTCGTTCCTTCCGACAGACTCTTTCAACTTCCTCGCATTTCTGCTGGCAGTGTTGCTCGCACTCACATTGTTTAAAGAAACCTGCTCGTACTTTCAGGAAATGTGTGTCGGCAGCGTCGTTCAACGGGTTATGCAGTCCTTAAGGCAGCAACTTTTTCGTAATACGTTGAAGCTCGACCAGCAGACGCTCGCGCTTGAGACAACCCCTCAATTGATGTCGCGGTTTACCTTCGACCTGAATCAGGTCGCACATGGAATGGTGTTATTGGGTGGGAAGATCGTCGTCGAACCCATTAAAGCCGCCCTCTGTATTGGATTTGCATTTTATGCAAACTGGCGGCTGACGCTGCTGGCATTTATTTGCGCCCCGATCATGGCTTTGTTATTCGGCGGATTGGGAAAGAAGTTGAAGAAGGCGACGCAAAGGCAGATGGAAAGCATGTCTCGCCTTTACCGAGTGCTGGATGAGACCCTGACTTCGTTTCGCGTTGTGCAGGGTTTTCAAAACGAGCGATTGCACCGACGCCGATTAGCTCAGGAACACCGAACTTATTACGACAAGGCAATGCGTATTCTGCGAATCGATGCGCTTGTCAGCCCGAGCGTTGAATTTCTGGCAATGTGCGCCGTGTTCATCGCATCGCTTCCCGGTACATATCTGGTTTTGCGACACAAGACGTCGATCTGGGGAATTCAGCTTGCCGCAGAACCGATGACGGTCTCGGATCTGTCATTACTTTATACGTGTATGGCCGGTGTGCTTGATCCGGGGCGTAAACTGTCGGGCGTGTATTCAAAACTGAAGAAATCGGCCACTGCCTGTGCGAGAGTTTTCGCCTGGATGGACCGCGATTCTCTCGTCAAATCGACTCGTCCGTTCACCCCGATACCTCGCCACAGTCAGGCCATTGAATTTGATCGCGTCACGTTCCACTACGCTCAACTCGATCCCAATTCGCTTGGCCGAAAAGCTCTCGATGACGTTTCGGTCACGATTCCGTTTGGAGCGACGGTGGCTGTGGTGGGAGACAATGGCTGCGGCAAGTCGACCCTGGTCAACCTGTTACCCCGGTTCTTCGATCCTCATTCAGGACATGTCCGGATCGACGACGTCGATTTGATGAAGGCTGACCCCTCTCAATTGAGAGGACAAATCGGCGTTGTCACGCAAGAGACATTGCTGTTTGACTGGTCGATTGCCGAGAACATTCGTTATGGAAAACCGGACGCCTCGGACAGCGAAATTCAGACGGCGGCCGATAAAGCTCATGTGACCGACTTCATCGGCCAATTGCCTGACGGCATGTTGACACAAGTCGGCGATAAAGGACACCGATTATCGGGTGGACAACGCCAGCGCGTCGCCTTGGCCAGAGCCATCTTGCGAGACCCGGCCATTCTGATTCTCGACGAAGCGACATCGGCGATTGATACTCAAAGCGAACAGTTGATTCATCAGACTCTGCTTGAATTTACGCGAGGCAGAACAACCTTCATCGTGACACACGCGATGACGCCAAGTTTATTAAACATTGTCACGCATGTTCTGGTCATGGACCAGGGCCAAGTCCTTTCGTTCGGTGAACACGAAACTGTCTTGAAGGCCTGCCCACAGTATCAGCAACTATTCCAGGCCCAAACGCTGAAACGAGCCGGTTGACGAAGCGTCCGCGGGTTCTGTCAAACCCTCGGTGTTTGGCCTTTGATAGAAAATCTCGCTCGCGTAAATACAACACGACGCCGCGATTGTTTCCGCCGAACACACCGAAAGGAAGCAGTCGTCCCAAAAAAACGGGTACATGACGACATGTTTCAGCGTGATTGTTTCGCTCATGACATGCTCCTTTCATTGTTTATTGACCCCACGTGGTCAACGGAGCGTCATTTACCTTTTACGACATCGGAGTTCCCTTATATGCTTTTTTCATACCTTCAATCATTCCCCCGTAGAATTTGAACCCAGGACGAGCAGACACTGACGCCGAAGTCCAATGTATCCGAATCCAATTGTCAGCAGACAATAGATCGCGATCGAAATGGGATGCGCACCATGCTCCAACAACTTTGGCGTATCGAGATACCGATCTCCAGAAACCCATGCTGCCGCAAGATACGAACCATTGGCCAACAGGCAAAAGTTGGCGATGAAGCACATCCAGTTTGTACGGAGTGCGAACGCAATGGTCACTGGAATCACGACAC
>JBAXBD010000261.1:0-8084 GCA_037142165.1 Schlesneria sp.
GCTTATCGCGCCGGGCTTCGACCTGAGATGGGGTTTTGTCATGGTCGCTGTCATGATTGCACTTGGGGGTTTGCTCGACGCTCAACGAGTGGCCGAAACTCTTGGAAAAAAAGTGACGGGGATGAATCCGGGTCAGGGTTTCGCCGCCAGTCTTGTGACCGCTGGACTTGTCACGACAGCAAGTTTGCACAGTCTTCCTGTGAGTACAACACATGTCAGCGTAGGTTCATTACTTGGAATGGGAGCGACAACGGGGCAAGCAAAATGGCGTAAAGTTGGTGAGATATTGCTCGCATGGGTCAGTACCGTGCCATGTGCTGCACTTCTGGCTGCGATCGTCTACGCAGTGGTTTCGCGGATTTAATCGTTTTGATTCGGTGATTGTGTCGAGCAGCTGCCAACGGCCAGCAGAATTGCGAGAACTTCGACACGGAAATGACCTTGCATGATCTTGCCACCTGCCCAAAACGGTGAAGAATTATTCGTCGGATTTCATCTCGAGGTGCCACTGCTTCGGAGTCTTCGGAGAAGCAGTGGCACCTCCCTCTATCAATCAAAGATCACTGCTTGAACGAAGACCGTCTAGAAGTAGCACGGTTTTCGGTGGAACCGGTGTTCTCTCGAAGAGAAGTCCTTTACGTTTTTACCTCCCGCCTCAATAAGCATCGCTCGAGACAACTTCAGAACCTGCGACCGTACCAAGTTCTCTCCAGATGTTTCCATCAATGAAAGAAGAAATGAACTTCACTGATCCGTCGCCGAACATCGAATGGACTCCGCCTGTGTGATGGCTGCGGGAAGTCACGGCGGCAAATGTCGGCCCGCCGATCCGTTCCCGTTCGCTATTCAGATCAACATCCGGGTAGGCGTTCCCAGGTCCGCCCGGTGTCTTTTTGTTGGGAGGCCATGCCGTTGTGAAACCAATGTGATGTACCGCCAGTTCCGCCCATTGCGAATGTCCGTTCAGCAGAAACGTACAGCCTGATGCCTGATACTCCGGTGCGACGGTATCAGGATCGGCATTGGGTAATGGGATATTGTTCGGATCATTGATGTTGGCCAGTGATCCACAATCGCGGACATAACGCTGGTAGTTCTTCACTTCGGACATGAATAACGTCTGGCTGGTTCCATCGGTGAAATCGGCCCAGCGGCGACTGAGGTTCACCCCGAAAGCCGAACGGGTTTGAACCAGGCTGCTGGGGCCTCCCCAGACGTACCAGTCTCCCATACAGTACCCGTAATTGTTCCCGCCGATCAGGCCGAACGACACGTTCGGTTCAAGCTGCTGGTTTGGTTCGCTCGGGCAGAGAAATATTTTCGTGAGATGTGCTACTGCGGGCTGATTTGCGAGATCACCGTAGGACGTGCTGACATTGATTGCGTTATACATATTCCCTTGGTCGATGTACGGAAGAATTCGAGCAAGAGGGCCGAGGTAACTCGTGTCAAGCGATCCATTCGGTTGCCGAATAATTACCGCCGTAGGGGGTAAGCCACCCATAATCGACTCATAGTTGAAAATGGCAAGTCCGAGCTGCTTCAACTGACTCTTGCATTGGACTCGCCGTGCCACCTCACGCGCCTGCTGAACGGCCGGAAGTAAGAGTGCGATGAGTACTGCAATGATCGCGATCACGACCAGCAACTCAATCAGAGTAAATGCAGGTCGGTGTTTGATCTGTCTGGACAACTGCACTTCTCACACCCTGACAGGCAACAGAAAAAGTCATAACGTCTAAATAAAGACGTTATTGTATAAATCGCGGCGAAGCGGATTGTCAATTCAGCGAAATTCAACGGCGGCAAAGAGCCAACTCTGCAAACCGAGATCAGTTCGGCGGAATTGATTGGCGGCGAGTCATTTTCATCATCTTTCGGAAAAACCCAGATTCCTGTATTGATATTGAGACTCAGTCTCAATAATATGTCCGCAGTGCTGCATTGGGCTGAGGCAATGACTTACGTACATGATCGAAATCCGGCAGCTCCGTTTATCACGGTCCCCTGACAATTGGAACGTCGTATGTACGAATTGAAAACAGCTTCCAAGCGAGGACGTACAGGATTTACTCTGATCGAACTCCTTGTTGTGATTGCCATTATCGCAATTCTGATGGGTCTGCTCTTGCCTGCCGTGCAGCAAGTACGTGAGGCTGCTCGGCGGGTCCAGTGTCAGAACAATCTCAAACAAATCGGTCTGGCACTGCATAATTATCTGAGCACCAATTCCGTTTTTCCTCCGAGTTACTGCATTGGAGCAGCAAAGGGAGGAACCTGGTCAATTCACGCGAGAATCCTGCCGTTTCTCGATCAGGCCAACGCCTATACCCTGGCTGACTTGACGGTTGGCTACGGCGATCTCCCCAATTCGGTGAACGGAATTACATCTCAAAAGCTTTCGTTCCTCAGGTGTCCCAGCGAATTAAATGGCATCCCGAGTGCCTCAACACCCAGCTTTTTTCCGCCAAACTACGCTTACAATTTCGGTCCGTGGAGGGTTTTCACGCCCACATCTTCAAACTTGGGGGACGGAGGCATACCGGGAGACGGTGCGTTCGCACCTAACAGCAATTTTACGACCGCACATTTCACAGACGGTACCAGCAACACGCTATGTGCCTCGGAGGTGAAGTGCTATGTCAATCAACTTTCCAACGACAACACCGCGACAAACACAATTCCTCCCCAGGGAACGATTTTCGCGACGGGAACCCTGTCCCTCGCGACGGTCGGGTCGGCAGGTGGCCATCGTGAATGGACCGATGGAAAGGTTCATGAAACGGGTTTTACGGCGACATTCCCACCGAATTCCAATGTTCAAATTGGAACTGCAGCGAGCGTCAGCACCGTCGTCGGCGATTACATCTCTTGTAAAGAACGGGCCACGAGTTCCACTTGTGCTGGCCAGCCGACATACGCGGCCGTCACGAGCCGCAGTTTCCATACAGGAATGGTCAATACCCTGATGATGGACGGATCGATCCGGGGGTTTTCCAATAACATCGACTCGAATCTCTGGCGTGCACTCAGCACTCGGGCTGGGGGTGAAGCGGTCAGCGATTTCTAGCGCGTTGTTCGATCTCAATCTTCGGATGCCACTGGATGATTGTCTTCTCGGTTATCCAGTGGCACCCGATTGCCTGGAAAAATGAACACCCACTGCAACGCCGAATGGCCTCCAATCATCAAAACTCGCTAACGACTTCGCCGCCGATCCGAGTTCCCAGCGAACGCCAGACTTGACGGTCAATATTCGAGCTGATGGTTCGTGTCGATCCGTCGGCCAGTCCCACATTGACGATCCCCGTGTGGTAACTGCGAGAAGTAATTGATGCATACGTGGTTTGAGTGACGCTCGTTCCTTCGTAGCGCGAGTTGAAATCGGTATCGTAAGTAATTCCGCCGTCGGTAAATGGGAAGCGGGTATTCGGTGGGAACGTTGTGGTGAATCCACTTTGATGGACCGGCCCATCACACCATTCCGTATGTCCCGCGTTGTCGTCGAGATTCGGTCCGTATTTCGCTTCGCCTGAAAATCCCGTGACAAATGAGACGGACGACGGAGGGATGGGTCCGGGGTCGGCCGTGTTGCGGAAATCGGGTTGATACGTCTTCACTTCGGCGGTCAGCAACGTATTACTCATCCCGTCGAAAACGTCCCCTGCACGAGTCCGGCTGTTCGGATAGAAGATGCCGTCACCGCCAGAATTGGTGATCGGGTCATAGATCTTCCATGTTCCAAAATTGACGCCATAGTTGTGCGGTCGGATATTCCCCTCATCGGGGCCGGCGTAGTGCATCCGATCCCCGTTCGGATCTGACGGACAGACATACGATGGAACCCGCAGCTGAGCCACGTGTGTCGCCTCGTTAATCGGGTTGGCCCAGTCGAGATCAAGCCTCACCTGTGAGTACGCACTGGCTTGTTCCATATACGGCAAGATCCGACCGTGAACGGACCACGAGCCTGAGGTCGAAAAACAAAAACTTGGCGGAAACACCGTGTGAACCTCCATATAATTGTGCAGCGCCAACCCGATTTGTTTGAGGTTGTTTTTGCACTGAGTCCGTCGCGCCGCTTCTCTGGCCTGTTGAACTGCCGGCAGCAGTAAAGCAATCATGACAGCGATGATCGCGATCACGACCAATAGCTCAATCAGCGTAAATCCATTCCGATGACGACTTGGCATGATGAAAAGGCTCCGTTGCATTGATATCTGTGACATCAAGATGAAACGCAAAGCTCATACCAGCGGAATCGCGACTCAAAGATGGCCTTTTTCCCGACGCATCATCGACAAGGTGGAGAAATTTTCGCCAGTTGCGGGGGAAATTTCCCCAAGTTGTTCAAGGTTCGGCAATACAACATTTGGGTCGATCGCTGCGGCAGAACGTTAACAACCTTTCGCCCACAGGATCCTGGTCTCGTCGCAGAACTTCAGTTTGGATAACTGCCGTCATCGATCAGAACTTTTTTGTCGGGGTACATATCGATGATCGCGTTATCGAAAATCATCGTGGAAACGTGACCGTCCATGTACAGATAATTCGCGGCACCATTATGGCGCTTGTACGCGAACCACGACTGCAAGATGTCCGTTCCTAACCAGACGTCGTAATCATCCTGGCGTGGATCATTGTCTGATGTCGGCGCGAATGCGGTCGCATCCCTTTCCGAAAAGCAGATGAAATTGGAGAGCCCGATTTCGATCTGGAATCGTGGGAATGTCCATAACCCGTAACGACGAGTTTTATGGCTAAGCAGCGAATTCATCATATAACTGGTCCGTTGCTCGATTCCATCAGGCAGGCCAGTCACTGAGTCGATGTAAGGAGTTGGAATGGACGTGTCGGACAGGCATCGATAAATCTTGTTGGTTGCGACATTGATCCCTCGATTCGCCACGGACTCATCCGACTCCGCAGCGCTTCCCACAAACGGCATAATCTTGTCAGCCCAGTAGATTTCGGCAAACGAATCCGCCGCTCCGCTATTGGCGATCACATCGGCATCAAACGGATGATGCAGAAAAAAACGGCCATTGTAGATTTCGTAATACTGATGAACAGCCAGGCCAATCTGCCGCAGATGCGACTGACAATCCATTTTGCGCGCCGCTTCACGAACCTGTTGCACGGCAGGAAGAAATAATGACACGAGCACCGCAATGATCGCGATCACGACGAGGAGTTCCACGAGAGTGAACCCGCATCGAACGCGATCGTGTCTTCGAGCTTGCATTTTCGATGCTGGTCCAAGTTCTTTGGTTCACACGTTTTCTTGTACGTGGGTATTCCTTGGAAGCTGAATTCCTGGAATCGATCAACACTGGTGAGCGAAAGTCTCTCAAACTCTCGGACGGAATTCAATTCCACTCGTCTGTTTGCTGGCGAATTATCAGAGCCTTTTAGAAGGCTCGTGGGAAAAATGCGATTTGCTTTTCTAAAAAATGTGAATGGGGATGTATCGATAAAACGATTGTCGTATTGAATGCAAATGCGACAATCAAGCGATATAAACATGACATGAAATGGTATTATCATGCCTCACCGCCTTCGGATTAAAAGACGAGTTGCAACCTTCCGTTGTGCGGTACGTCAAATGCATTAGCCTCTGCCGGTTGAAAACCGTTTCATGACAGGAACCGTCGAATGCCTTACCCCCGCAGTCATACCCGACATTACTCTGACCCTCGTCCCGCCTTCACGCTGATCGAACTGTTGGTGGTGATCGCCATCATCGCGGTCCTGATCGCGCTGTTGCTTCCCGCCGTGCAGCAGGCCCGTGAAGCGGCCCGCCGAACGCAGTGTAAGAACAACTTGAAACAGCTCGGTCTGGCCTCGGCAAACTATGAATCCACGTATAGTTTGCTCCCTTCAGGAGGAAAGGGGATCAGCTTCGCTCTGATTAATTTGTATGGATTTCCGGATTCCTTCTTCACCGAGATTTTGCCGTTTCTGGATCAGGCCCCCGTTTACAATCAGTTCAACCTTTCGCTTCATTACACGAATAGTTCGGCTTCCAGCAATGCCACGGCAGCAAGGACCAAGATTACAGCGTTCCTGTGTCCGTCCAATCCGGTGACAACCCCCGACCCTCAGGGTTTTGGAACGACCGATTACGATCCGACAGAGTACGTCGATATCGATCCAGCGACAGGACTGAAAAATGGGCTCGCCGGAAATACGATTGGTCCGTTTCCCACAGGAGGTGGGACAAGCGTTAACGCCACAAAAGAAGGGATGCACGGGTTGTTCCCCCTTCCGATCGCGGCCGTGACAGATGGGTTGAGTAATACAATTGCGGTAATTGAATGTGCTGGCAAGCCTGCGGGACTTGCTGGTAAGTACGCGTTCAATTTTACGATTGGAAATTGCCCAGGAATCGATGCCACCCTGATGCCAGGCGGAAAGTGGACCGCTCCGAATCGCTGGGCTGATGGCGATGCCAGTGCCGGTATCAATGGCCAGTTAACGAACGTTGCTGGAGGAAATTTGCAGTACATCAATGGCAACAAAACGCCACTTGGTGGTCCTGCAAACTGCCCATGGACCACTCTTAATTGCGGCCCGAATATGGAGCCGTTCAGCTTTCACGTGGGCGGAGTGCAAGCTCTGATGGGGGATGGAAGCGTTCGATTCATCTCGGAAAACCTCAACTGGCTCACGCTTCGAAATCTTGTCGCGCGTGACGATGGTAACCCGGTGGGTGATTTCTAAATCATCAGTTTGTTCCCGCTGATGGGAAAATCGGTTTCGATACAACCGGACGAGAGAGAATTTCAGGCATCGTCGTTATACTTTTTTACGTGGAGAGCGAATCGATAGCCAATCAGACTGTCCGTGAGGGACAAGGCGAATTCTGTGCTTTCGTTTTCGTGGCATGCTTGTACGCAACTGACGCAAAGGCAAATCACTTCGATCCTGCTTCTTGCTGCGTTCCTTGCTGCGCTATTGCCAATCCCTCTTGTTTCTTTTGCCCCCCATCAAGTCAAGGATCTCTCGCGTCCGTTTCCCTGCCAGAATCGCCCCTGCGGCTGTATGTCTGCAGCGCAATGTAAAAAGAAATGTTGCTGTTTTACTGACGAGCAAAAACTCGCATGGGCCAAACGAAACGGCGTGGATGCGTCAGAAGTTGTTGCCTCGACCAGGAAATGTCATACGGCTTCCGAATCAGCTCCTCACGTCTGCTGTACGATTAAGAACGTCGCGAAGGGACCAGTTGCAAATCGCCAGCCCAAGGCGAAGACGACATCAAAGCCACGATATAAAGTTGTCATTGGCTCGGTTGCCGATGACTGTCAGGGCCTGGCAAAGACCGCCGCTGGTCAGTCGGTCTTTTTGATTCCTCCGACTGCCTCATTGAACCGGTGCATTGAATCGATCGTTGAGCGATTCGTCGCTCAGAGTTTGATCATGGTACAGGCTATTGCTGAACCACCAGTCCCGCCGCCTCGTGTTGCTGCAGCCTGAATCTGTCCCGTTTGCGGCTTCATTGCCAAATGCGGAAGTCCAAACGCTTGTGCCCGGATGATTCATCATCAACGAAGGGCAGTAAAGTAAAGCCACGACAGGCTGTCTGGCTTTGTACAGATCTCTTCCCGTTGCATGCTGAAACCCCCTTTGTTGCCAATGGATTCTGGCAATCGAAGTCGGACTTCATCTTTCGTTGCCACAGGATTCGCGCGGTCTGATATCGCACGCTCACGATTGGCTCTTGATTAGCTCTCCACAAGTGCGAACCAACCCGATTGTGAGCGTGCCATCGCGGACCGCGCAAGCGAATTCCCCTTCGTTATGAAATATCGTCTTGAGATGATTTGGAGAAAATGATGACGAATGTTTTTCCTCCGCGCCGAAGTCGCGGATTTACGCTCATTGAACTACTGGTTGTGATTGCGATCATCGCGATCCTGATTGCCTTGCTGCTTCCCGCAGTTCAGCAGGCCCGAGAGGCGGCCCGCCGCACTCAGTGCAAAAACAATCTCAAGCAATTTGGACTGGCAATTCACAACTACGAATCGAGTGTCGGCAGCTTTCCACCTGCCCGAACCGGATACCCCATGGTCTTCTCTGCCCAC
>JBAXBD010000262.1:0-8083 GCA_037142165.1 Schlesneria sp.
GCAAATGGAACTCGATTCGGCAGCGTTCAGTGATGCCGGGTTTCCGCTGTGACTGCTGAAAAAAAACATCGAATTGATGAGGCGATCAATCAGGCTCGTTTTGAAGTCGCTTTTTAAGGCCTCTGTAAAATGAAGAATTCCGAAATCGGACGTCGTTGGAAGTTCTCTGGTTTTGATCGCGAACTTGGTGAGCGTCCCATGATCATGGGAATTCTCAATACGACTCCCGATAGCTTCTCGGATGGCGGAAAATATGTGACGGTCGACTTAGCCGTAGAACACGGACTTCGCCTTGCTGCCGAGGGTGCAGATATCCTCGATATCGGAGGTGAGTCCACACGCCCAGGTGCGCAATTTGTTTCCGTTGAAGAAGAACTTCAACGAGTCATCCCCGTGATCGAGCGACTAAAGGGATTGATACAAATCCCACTTTCCATCGATACCTCGAAATCAGAAGTCGCAAAGCAAGCATTGAGATGCGGGGCACAAATTGTAAATGATATTTCAGGCCTTCGATTTGATTCTCGGATGATCGAAGTTTGCTGCGAAACCTCGTGTGGCGTGATTTGTATGCACATCCAGGGAACACCTCAGACGATGCAATCAGCCCCGCAATACCAAAATGTCGTCAATGATTTGTGCGAGGATTTCGCAGAACGGCTGGATTCGCTGGAACGGGCAGGCCTGCCGCGCGAGCGAATTGTCATAGACCCGGGTATTGGATTCGGAAAAACGGCGGATCACAACCTGGAAATTCTCTCGAACATCGCACGGTTTCGAGAAATGGGGCGCCCCGTGTTAGTTGGCCATTCTCGAAAACGGTTTTTGCAAAAAGTACTTGGACAGAAGCTGGACGAACGACTGTTTGGGACCGTCGGCGTGTCGATCAGCCTGGCACAACAGCATGCCGATATTTTGCGAGTTCACGACGTTGCTGCCAACCGTGATGCGATCACGGCATGGCAAGCAACCCAACCGCAGCTTCTTTGAAGCAACTACTTTACGACGACAGTGCTATTCACCACGTTGCTCACGATGACACCGTCCGAAACTTGATAAGTAACGGTGCGACTAAACAAGGAGGGAGTCGCACTGACGTTTGAATAGGTCACAAGTCGCAGTGCTGCCTGGAAGTTGGCAACTGTCGCAAGTGCACCAGCAGACGTCAGTGTCAATACACCCGTTGCACTGTTGTAACTACCAGTAATGTTTCCGGTCGAGGCATTGCCGACGAAGCCCAACACGTCTTCCAATGGGAAGAACAAATTCGACAATTTCACGGTTGCATACGACAGCGTGTAGTTATTGGGATCATTAACGGTGATTCCTGAATTGATCACCGTTGGAGCCTGGCCGGCCATGTAAGTGACCGTACTACTTCCAGAGAGCGTTGGTTGGAAATTGATTCCGACCGTTGTTGCAAGGTTGTTGCTATATGCGAAGCTATCGTAAACTTGAAATACGATTGTCCTCGGAAGCAACGACGGCGTCGCGCTGGAATTCCAGTATGCGACAGATCTTAATGCCGCCTGGAACTGGGCGACCGTTGCCGTCGAATTCAGTGACGTCAGCGTCAGGAGTCCGGTTGTGGCGTTGTAGCTACTCTTGATATTGCCCGTCGCGGACGAAGGCACGAACCCGAGTGCATCCTGGCTTGGATTGAAATTTCCGGTGATTTGAACCGTCGCTGATGTCATTGTCGGATGACCGGGATCGGTGATTGTAATTGCTGGATTGACTGGGACAGGGCTTTGCCCCACAGTAAACACAGGTGTACTTGCGCCCGTGAGGATTGGCGGATTGACGATTGGCGTATCGTAGATGTCTGCGGAGGTCAGGTCCTTGAATTCAGCAGGCTGTCCCCACAGCCAATTTGATTCAGGCTTCCCACCAGTGATGGAATTGACTGCGGTATCGCTGTGGACGGTCACGTCAGCCACAAGGCGATTTCCCAGGCTCAGCCCGCCTCCAGTACGAAGATCTTTAACCCGCGTTGTGAATGGAGCCGGCGATTGCCATTCGTCGAGAATCGCAGTCAATGCGACAAGATCGTTGTCGTAGTTCGTGAAGCCCCCGATGATCAGGTCCTGGCCAGAATTAGCAATTGGCAGTCCCTTACTATCCACGGCGCCTGAAATACCAGTGAGGACGTCAGAGCCTGCCCCACCGATAATCAGATTTTGCCCAGTTCCCGACCCGGCCACGATCGTGTCACCAGCTGTGCCTCCAATCAGGGCATTTCCCTGGTAATTGCCGGTTAATGTGTTGATACCATTCCCACCGTGGACATTCTTGATATTGAGGAAACTTCCCACATTTGTGGCGATTCCCGCAGCAAGATTCACCGTGACCTGCGTCGTAAACGCAGAGTAGTCCAGCCAGTTGTCTCCATTGTTATTGCCATTGATCTTGCCAGTGATCAAACCACCCTGATACAGCCGGAACACATTATTAACTGTGAGTGGTGGGAGCTTTGGATGAGTTGTGGTATCGATCGAACCGCCCGTGAGACAATTGACTCCTGTGAAATTGAACGTTCCATTGACGTTGCCGGTATCTCGACCAGTGATGTTCCAGATCGTCTGCGAACTCGGAGAACTCTGAATGTTCGCTCCTACGAGCGTACTGCCGTATGTCGATCCGATCAGATTCGTGATATTGACGTATCCGCCGGTGTTGCTCGCCATGCTCGTCCATATATTTGAAAATGGATCTTGAGTCTGCTGCAGACCAACAGTGATAGTGTTATTGAAGTTTGAATAGTCAAGAGTGTTGACTCCCAATCCGCCATTCACCAGCCCTTTAACACTTCCTCCGGGCAAGAAATGGAATGTATCAATCAATTTACCGCCGTTCAGGTTTTGAATTGAACTGAAGTAAAACGAACCGTTAATGTTACCTGTATCAACTCCCGTAATATTCCAGTCAGAGTTAACATTGGCTCCAAACAGCGTATTGAACGGTGGAGCGGCTGGCGGAGTCCCTGGCACTGGTGGTGGCGGCAGCGGGCTTCCGACAAGATTCTGAATATTAGAGAATCCACCGTTAATCGAAGTTGTGGTACCGGTTATCAGATTCAGAGTGATGGGACCTGGAAATTGCGAGTAATCGAGGGTATTAAACCCAAGCCCACCATTCACGCTACCTGTAATGAGCGCTGCGGTGGCTGGGGTTGCGCCGAAGAACTTAAACGCGTCGTTACTCGTTCCGCCAACCAGATTCTTGTAGCCGACAAAATTCAAAGGCGAAACGCCATTAACAATTCCCACACTCCCCTCGTTGAGGGCTGTAATGTTCCAGATGTTGTTGCCGTTGCTGCCAATGAGGGTATCGTCTTGAGCGCTACTACCTACCACGTTACCGATCTGATTAAAAGTTCCTCCGATCGCGGTCGACGTGTTGGACTGAAGATTCGTGATGACCCCGACAGTTCGCTGTGAATATACGAGTGTATTGACGTTATTTGGACCTGGAGTGCTGCCGCCAATGATGTTTCCAGACACAAATCCGGAAGCTCCAAACAAAAACGAATTACTTTGAGATCCACCGGTCAGATTCTTGATGCCGGAGAAATAAAATTGTCCGTTGATGTTGCCTGCGTTTCCACCTGTGATATACCACGTGTTCATCACGTTGTTATCACCGATCAACGTGTCTGTGTTGTCTGAGCTTCCGTACACGTTCGTGATGCGAGTGAAACCGGAGCCGACTGCCGTTGCAGAATTCGTGGCCAAATTAACGACCACGCCAGTATTTCGATGAGAATAGTCGAGTGCATCGACCCCGCCACCGCCGTTGATGGTGCCGGAGACAAATCCGGTCGAACCGAATTGGAACGTGTCGTTACTCGTTCCACCCGCTAAATTTTGCATGTTGGTGAACGAGTTTCCGTTCAGCGTCCCCGAATTTGGCCCAGTGATCTGCCATAGGTTTGTGCTGTTTGGGGAAATCAGCGTGTTGACTCCGCTACCACCGTAAACACCAAGTGACGTTCCGGAAAGGATACCCTGAATGCACACTTGATCGTTACCGGTTCCGCCAAAAAAATAGATGCCGTCAACTGGCTTTGAAGGTCCGAAAGTCGTAACGGTTCCGTTTTCCGTAACACTCACGCCAGCCGAATTCTGATTGATTGTGACGACATCGGGGGTCGCGGAAGCGTCGATTCTAACAGTTGTTCCGTTCAAAACGACGGACAACATTCGGCGAAATTCCAATACTTCTGTGCGTTCAAGCCCGCGACGGCGACGAGGTCGAAATTTTTTGCTGCCGGAATTTTGCCATTCGCGAAACAGGTCGAGCATACCCATTTTCATCTTCCTCAGGTGTGCGTCCAAGGGCTTAACACAGCAGCCACGGATATTGGGGATCTTCAAAACCCAATCACACGCTCTTGCTGATCTGTTTTTGTGTCGTCGATTCGCAGTCAGACTGAATTGACAACGGTCAATATCAATCATGTCGTGCGACGAAGGTGGAATTCCAAAGCGAATCTGAGACGTGCGTTGCACGTAGAATTTATTGAGAAAAGCTCAACTTACGCAAAACACACTGCTTGAACAGCTTTGGCCACCTGAGCTGTTTGCATGTTGTGAATGGTGAGGCGATGAAAAACTCAAATTCACGTTTGGCTGATTCTTACGAACAGACGACGCGTCGCAGTCGATTGATTTTACCGGAAACGTAATGCCGTTGATTAATTTTTGACGAGTGACGATTCCGTTTTGACCGGCCAAATCAGCCGAATTGTCGATTAGATATGCGGCCTGGGGGGGTTGGGTAGACATTTGGGTAATTCAACTCATCCCATTCTTCCGTATTTTTCTCTTCTGCGAAATTTGACAAAAGTTTGACAAAGACGTGACGAAAGGCTGACACACGATTTCCGATGTTCAAATAGAATCTCCAACGAATTAACGCATTGAGCAGCAGTTTGAGGCTGGTCATTGCTTGGCGAACGGATTCGCTTCCAACGAGATTAATGAACCTCATTCATCGGAATCCACTATGTCAATCGTTTCCCCCAAGCGTGCTACATCGGAAAAGCATCGAGCGCAGCGCCCGGTAAGCGAGTCATTTCCAACGCTCGGCGACTCAACCCGTGCTTCGACGGTTCCTGTAGCTTCGGAGCCGCCAGTGTGGGAACCGTGGCTTCCTGAGAAGATGAGTTGGGCTCGAGTTGACTGGGTTGTTGTTGCATGGATGGTGGGCATGCATGCAGGTGCGATTGCCGCTCCGTTCTTTTTCAACTGGCAGTCGCTAGCAACCTGTGTCGTGCTGCATTGGTTCACTGCAAGTATTGGAATTTGCTTGGGTTACCATCGATTCCTCTCCCACAAATCCTTCAAGCTTGTGAGCCCGGTCCGATTTATCACTCTCATGGCCGGGTCGCTTTCTGGTGAAGGCTCGCCACTTGCCTGGACGGCAACGCATCGTCTGCATCATCAGCGTTCTGACTTGCCTGGCGATCCGCATTCGCCATTGGTAAGTGCTCTCTGGTCGCATTTGACGTGGCTTTTCCTGCGACGAACTCCTTCTGAGCAGCAAACTCTTTATAAGAAATATACGCCAGATTTGATGAATGATCCGATGCTGCAATTTTTCGAGAAGACCTATTTCCTTTGGTTGGTCGCTTCGGGAGTTGCACTGTGGATGGTTGGCGGCATGCCGATGCTTCTTTGGGGACTGTGTTTCCGGATGGTGATGGTTTATCACGGAACCTGGTTTGTTAATTCCGCGACACATCTTTGGGGTTATCGCAATTACGACGTGCGGGACGAAAGCCGCAACTTGTGGTGGGTGGCGATCTGGGCGTACGGTGAAGGTTGGCACAACAACCATCATGCCCATCCACATGTGGCTCCTGCGGGACACAAATGGTGGGAGCTCGATCCGACATGGTGGTCAATCAAAACATTACGGCTTTTTGGTCTGGCTTACGATGTCGATGATCGAATCCCGACAACGCGAGAACCTGCGGCGAGTGACGCCTGATTCGCCTCGCTGATGATGGTTTCTCTTAATTCGGCGGCAAGAAAAAACGACCCCGTTATGACGATCATATCGTCGCGAGACGCAAGGCGTTTGGCGAGATCCCATGCGGAAATCGGGCTTGCTGCGAAATGATATTGCCGACAACTGATTGATTCGACGAGGCTGCCGAGATCGTCCAGTCCGACCCCTCGTGGATTGTTCAGATAGCGGGTCAGAATTACGGTGTCGAAATTAGGCAGTAATTGTCTAAGGATTCCTGCGACATCTTTGTCCTTGGTTGCGGCGAAGACGAGAATTCGTCTTCGCCGCATTTGTTCTTCATTCAGTGAGACAACCAGGGCTCGGGCCGATTCCCAATTATGTGCGGCATCGATGATAACTGTCGGGTGTTGCGACACGACTTCGACTCGTGCGGGCCACGCCACTTGGGTTAGTCCCTCTCTCACGTCATCGTCGGTGATTTTCCATTGTTGTTGACGAAGTTCGTCAATGACGGCCAGTGCCAACATGGTGTTTGACGCCTGATGCGGTCCACGTAAAACAACTGGCACCTGAGTCCAGAGTGTCGTCGATGTTTTTGCCTCGATTTCGACATGACCCTCTTCATCCGTCCGGCGATTCAGCAATTGGAAATCGCGAGCGTTCAGCTTGAGAGTTGCATTCCTCTCAGAACATATTTTCTCGATGAGATTCAGTGCGTCAATGTGAGTCACGCCCGAAATCACAGGGACGTTCGGCTTGATAATTCCAGCTTTCTCGTAGGCGATCTGATGCACTGTGCTGCCGAGTACATGTGTGTGATCGCGACTGATATTCGTAATCACCGTCACCACGGGACAGCACAAATTCGTTGAATCGAGCCTTCCGCCGAGACCAACTTCAAGCACTGCAATATCAACGTTTTGTTCGATGAAATGCTGCCAGGCTAGCGCTGTTGCGAGTTCAAAATAAGTCGGTTGCATGCGACCGGGTAAATTATCCATCTCGGCAATAATCGGCAGCAATCCATTGAGTAGACTGACAAATTCAGACTTCGTCGGTTGAATCCCACCGATTGTGATCCGTTCCTCAAATTCGGTGATGTGAGGAGAGATATAGAGTCCACATCGATATCCCGCTTGGGAAAGAATTGACGCCAACATCGAACATGTGGAACCTTTTCCCTTCGTGCCAGCGACATGAACAACGGGAATTCGCTCTTGCGGATTCCCCATCATCTCCAGTAACCGCCGCATCCGATCCAGCTTAAAATCACTCGTCGAATATGACTCGGTGTTAATCCGCTCGTAATTGATTCGTCCGAACAGAAAGTCGATTGCCTGTTCGTAAGTCTTCAGCCGTTCAGACATCTTTGATTCCAAGTCAGACTCCTGGAAATTTAAGAATCACTGAGAGAACAAAAAATCTTTCTCTGTTCAGCAATCACAGAGCGGTTTATTTATCAGTTTTGCGCCTGGGGCGAAAAAATCGGGTCGATTCCTTCACAACTCGGCGCCGCGACGCAATCCGCACAAGAAGGGTCAAAAGGAAGTTCTTCCAGCCAGGTATCACGCATTGCTTTCGGCGTCCAAGCGCGTTCAATGCTGACTTGACGACTGGTTCGACGGCCAGTGAAGAATGTTTTTGTAACCATCCTGGTGCCCCCGCAACATCAAAAAAGCCTGTGCGCGTTACGCCTGGACAGACAGCCGTGACTGTAATGCCACGATCATAGAGCTCACAGTGCAGGGCTTCGCTCAAGTGAAGAACGAACGCCTTACTCGCTGCGTACACCCCCATATACGCTACGGGCTGGAATGCCGAAAGCGACGACACATTTAAGATCGCACCGTGACCTCGTTCCAGCATTCCCGGCAAAATACGGTAGGTTAATTCCGTCAGAGCAGAGATATTCAATCGAATAAGTTGCAGCAATCGATCAACGTCGGCGTTATCGACTTCACCAACAACTCCAAATCCGGCGTTGTTGACGAGCAATTCAATTGTAATCCCTTTATTTGTGATTTCATCAAGAATGCGAGGCGGTACGGCCGGATCGGAGAGGTCTGCCAAAATGATTTCGCAGCGAGTTCCGTGCTTCGTATGCCAT
>JBAXBD010000263.1:0-8082 GCA_037142165.1 Schlesneria sp.
AGCCAGTCATGGGTGCTTTTGCATTCGGGAGAAGCGGTCGCTGAAGAATCGGATGATTCACAAGGGTCGAGTGTTTCATTAGTGGGTGAAGCCCGCAATACGGCGCTTCGGCTGAGTGCCATCGTTGAGCCAGGAACAGTGGTGGTCAGCGCTTCAACCCACCAGCGCGTGGCGCTCTATTTCGAGTTTGAATCGCTGGGGATGC
The DNA here is from genome assembly GCA_037142165.1 of Schlesneria sp. Taxonomy (GTDB): domain Bacteria; phylum Planctomycetota; class Planctomycetia; order Planctomycetales; family Planctomycetaceae; genus Schlesneria. The sequence continues at coordinate 206 of JBAXBD010000263.1, forward strand.
AGCGCGTCCGTGGAGTTTCTCAACCAGTCGAACTTTTTAAAGTCATCAAAGAGGCGGCTTCGCGAAATCGAGTTGAACTGGTCGATCCGGGCAACTTATCTCCGCTGGTCGGACGCAATACCGAGCTTTCGATTCTGAAGGATCGTTGGGAACAGGCTCAGGATGGACTGGGGCAGGTTGTCCTGCTGATCGGTGACGCAGGACTCGGCAAGTCGCGATTGATCCGTGAGTTGCGGGAACACGTCATTGAATCGGACACCGAAGGTGCCGCCGTCATCGAATGGCGATGTGCTGAACATCAACAGGGAACCAGCTACTTTCCCATCGTGGAATTTCTGGCGCGGTTGTTTGACTTCGAGAATCTTTCCGCCGCAGATCGATTAGAAACCGTGGTTCGGTATTCGCGCGAGTGGAAAATTGAATCGGCCGAAAACGTTTCATTGCTTTGCGGGCTGCTCGGCGTTGCCACTGATAGTCGTTTTCCCGCTCTCGCTTTGCCACCGCAAAAAGTGAAGGAGCGGACAGAAAAGCTGCTGCTTCAGTGGTTGAAGCAAATGGTTGCGATCAGCCCGATGTTGTTTATCGTGGAAGACCTGCACTGGCTTGATCCGTCGACCCTGGAATTACTCGAAAAGCATGTTTCAGAATTCGAGACCGGTCGCATGCTCAGCATCCTGACTTTCCGTCCAGAATTTGAGACTCCGTGGAAGAGCAAACCACATCAAACCCAGATTGCACTGAGCCGTCTGACCAAGCGTCAGATCGGCGAAATGATGCGGAAGAGGACCAAACGGAGCGATATCCCTGAGCAAATTCTGCAACAGGTCATTGAACGTACCGACGGGATTCCGCTGTTTGTCGAAGAATTTACCGTCGTCATCCTCGAGTCGGGAATTCTGGATCGTCCCGGAATCGGTGATGAAAACTCGTCGCTTTTGAACGTTATCCCGGCGACTCTTCGAGATTTGCTGCTCTCTCGACTCGATCGCATGGCCGCCGATCGCGAAGTTATTCAACTTGCCTCAACAATTGGGCGAGAGTTCAGCTTCGGTCTCTTGTCGGCCGCTTGTACCTTGCCTGAAAACCAGCTGCTGGTTGAACTCGATAAATTATTGTCCGCAGGGATCCTCTTTAAAAAGGGAGAAGGCTCAGAAGCGAGTTACATTTTCAATCACGCGCTGCTGCAAGACGCGGCCTATCGATCGATGCTGACCAAACGCCGGCAAGGTTGCCATCAACATATCGCCGAAGCCCTGGAATTGCATTTCAAAGACATCGTCGATGGTCAACCCGCGCTGCTTGCGCATCATTACACCGAGGCGGGCATCACTGAAAAAGCGATTGACTATTGGATGAAGGCGGGGCAGAAGTCGCAGGAACAGTCGGCAAACAAAGAGGCCATCCAGCATTTCGAAAAGGGGCTGGCCCTGACAATGACGCTGCCCGAATCATCGCAACGAGACGTCCTGGAGTTGAATTTGAAGTTGCCGCTCACGGGAGCGCTCATGGCGGTGCAGGGATATGCAGCGAAAGAGGTCGAACCCGTCCAGAATCGGTGCATCGAGATCTGTCGCCAGCTTGGCGAGGGTTCACCCCTGTTTCTGGTGCTGTTCACGAACTGGGAATGGCTGTTTATTCGTGGTCGCTTCGCAGATTGCTTCCGGCGCTGTGACGAACTCCTTGCACTGGCCCAGGAGAAGGAAGGCCCCGGAATGATGGGTGAAGCGCGTTGGGCGCAAACGTGTACCGCGTTTTACGCGGGAGACTTCACTTCTTCACACACGCATGCGGTCATTGGTTCGCAAAATCATCATCGCGAAGCGAGCATCGAATTTTCGAAAATTACGCAGCAGAATAGCGGGTCTTTGAACCTGATATTTCTTGGCTCGTCCCTTTGGCAATTGGGTTTTGCCGATCAGGGCTTATCCTGGTCGCTGAAATCGCTCGAGATGACTTTAGATTTGAAACACGCTTTCACCGAAGCGATGGTGAACTGGCAAGTTGCGCAAGTTTATGATTTCGCTGGTATTGGCGACAAAACGATCGAATACGGTGAGCGTTGCCTTAAGATCGCTGACGAACAAGGATTCGTTTTTTGGACCGCACTTGGAACCGCGAGTGTCGGGGTCGGTCTTAAGCACCTTGGCCGCTTCGACGAGGCGATCAACGCATTTCAATTGGCCCTCGCACAAGTCGAAGCAACGGGTTCGTTCATTCTGTTTACAAAATACCGTGCGCATCTCGCAGATTCGTTGTGGCAAACAGGGCAACGAGATGAGGCACTCAAGCAACTCGATCAGGCGTTCGCCGATCAACGAGGTGGTGAACTGTTTATGCACTCCGAGTTGCTACGGATTCGGGGGGACTTCCAATTTGATCTCGGCGAATTAAATGCAGCCGAGGCCACGTACCGCGAATCGCTGGCGGTTGCCAAACGGCAGAGTGCCAAGTTTCACGAACTCAGAACGATGTTGCATCTCTGTCGAATCTGGCAAAAGCGAGCTGAAGTTGTCGAGATCAAGCAAAATCTTGAACCGCTCTACAATTGGTTCACAGAAGGCTTTGAAATGCCCGACCTGAAAGCGGCCAGGAAATTACTCGAAGGACTGTCCCAGTAGTTCTGCTTGGTGTGCTACGCCTTGAAGGATTTTTTCCGGGCGACGAGGTGTTCGCAAAATGCCAATTTTTCCTTATGCCTGAGGCATTAAAGGAATTGATCGCGTCGACGGTTTTTGAATCCCGAAGGGATTCCATCCTCATCCGTCGTTCTGGTGTCGTTTCAACAATATCGTTGCCATACAGAGTACGATCCCGCTGGGATCGATCGGATTAGACAACTTTGGTGCCGGTGTCGTCGCTAACGCTTAGCTGCTACTGGCTACTCGCTGCTGTCCTTCCAGGACGGGAAACACGAGGCGGGACCCCTGTTTCCCAGCAGAAAAATCCTTCACGGCGTAGCCAGGTGTGGCACAAGCTTGACTTTCACTTCTTTCGTTTCGACGACGCCACAATGCAGGGTCTGCTTAAACGATCCGCTTGTCTTGACATAGACCTTTGAAAGCATCGAAGCCAATACAATCTTCATGGAGAACATCGCGATTTTCCAACCCACGCACATACGCGGCCCTCGCCCGAAGGGGAAGAAATAATCGCTTCCAATTGGATTCGCTTCGACCCCGCCATTGGCCCATCGATCCGTATCAAATTGATCGGGATTCTTCCAATGATTTGCTGATCTCTGAACGGCCTTTGCAACAATCATTACGGCAGTATTCGGTGGAAGTTCCCGACCACCCAGCGTCGTTGTTTTGTCTTTGCGGACATTACGCCCAAACACCTGAACAGGAGGATTCAGTCTCAACGACTCACGTAACACGTGATCCAGCAGTGTCGATTCTCCGATCGAAGACAAGTCGTAATCGGGGTTGCGCCGTCTCATCTCTGCCAACTCGCTGTAGAGTTTCTTTTCAATCTCGGGATTTTGATTGAGCAGTTGAAAAGTATTAACGATGCCAGCGGCTGAAGAAACGTCTCCACCGACGTGAAATTCACTCAGAAAGTCCACAAGCTGTTCGTCAGGAATTTCGGATCCCTGCCGTAAGAAGATACTCAAGAGATCGTTGGCGGCCGGGTCAGGATTTTGTCGGGCTTCTTTGACGACTTTATCATACGAGCCATAGTGTGCACTCATGGCGCTGTGAAAAGCCGGATCGAGGGGTGGAATTAAAAGAGCTTGAGGCGTCGCCATACGTCGCGTCGCCACCACTGTCATTTTATAGTAATTTTCGTAACCACCCGCTTGGAACTTGGGACCGCAGACAATGCTGTTGAACGCGTCAAAGAACAACCGCTGAATTTTGTCGAGAATTTCGATTTCACCGGCAGTCTCAAGCATTCTGGACAGGTGCCGGTCGACCACTGACTTGACGACGGGAAACTGGGATTCCAACCACGAGTCCAATCCTTCGATCAGACACGGGTGGGAATGAGGCTTCCTCAACTTATCCCATTCCGGTGAATTCAGATTGAAAACAGTGTTACGCAACACCGGTCGAAGGGCTTTGATTGGATAATCTTTGTAATAGTCATCGGCTTTAGTGATCAAAACTTCGCGAATCAGATTCGGGTCGTTGAGGACGAGTGTTGGCTCACCGCCAAGCCAACACAACGTCATGCCACCGTACTGTTTTTCATAATCGACAAAAACTTCCCAAGGATTTCGCGTTGCGAATTCGCTCATGTTTCCGATGGGAAAAATCGGCGTCGGACCGGGAATTCCCTCAAACTTTTTCATCAAGGACCCGTAGCGCATCCGGAACAACGTATCAAGAATTCCTGCCATAAATCGTAACACCTTGCTGGAATTGAGTGAGCCGGGCGGAAGGGACTGGAATGATGACGAGCGAAATGACCGATCAACACAAATATCAATCCATTCAATTTCGATAATTCAGCGAAAACGAGGATGGAGTGTGATTGTTTACGTTAAATCGGACTGAAACGCCTCAAAAAGAGTATCAAACACGGATTGACACTTCAATCAGCGACGCAAAATCAATCTTTACTTTACAAAGTCTCGCCCAAGGATTGTTGGCTGGTCTGTTTCAGGGACTTTCCAGAAAAAACAGAAAAAACTCGAATTGCATCTCGGATTCGCGAGACCCATACTAGTACACCGGTGTTTCATTCCGGGGAATTCATTACGCGTTGGTATTTGGGCAGGAGATTGTGATGTCGACCGCTCCGACAGGAATTCCGCCGCTGATTGAACGCCAACTTCTTGCCTTGGACAAGCAGATTCGTGATTCTGCGTTTATCCGCGGGGCGGGTCGACTGGTTCTTTGGGTCTGTTTGTTTTTGGTAGGCGGCTTTCTGCTTGACGGGTTTCTCGGCTTGAACGGAGCCGTTCGCGGATGTCTGCTCGGGGTGTGGATCGCTTTGGCCCTGTGGCTACTGTGGCGAGGTGTCATCCGGCCGGCGACCGCTCCGGTTTCGTTTTCCGCTCTGGCCGCTCTGGTCGAACAACAGTTTCCGGAGCTGCGCGAACGATTGACGTCACTGGTCGAGCTGCGCGGGAATGAGGGGACCGAGTTAGCACCTGGTGCGTCAAAGTTGATGCAGGATTTGCTCGCACGTCAGACCGTAAAGGCATTAGACCAGTATTCGGTTGATGAAGTCGGTTCCGGCGATGGTCCGATGAAAACCGTGCTTGCCGGGGCGTTTGCGGTTCTGCTATTGGTGGCTCCGTTTGCCTGGAACTCTGATGGCTACGCACTTTTGTGGAGTCGATTTTTTGTTCCCTGGGGTAATTTCGCCTGGGGTTCGAATCTGGATCTGAAAGTCGTCGAGGGGGATCAAGTTGTGGCCCGAGGGACCGATGTCCCGATTCACGTAGTGCTGACCGAGCGACGCCGTCACCGTGAAGTCGATCCAAACAACGTTAAGCCTCTCTGGCTGAATTGGCACGACACGACAAACGCATCAGACCGCCGCAGGCTGGAATGGGATGCGGAAAGCGAATCATTCACGACGACACTGCCACATGTCTTACAATCGGTCACGTTCGATGTGACAACCGACGGAGCAAAGTCGGGTACACATCAGATCGAGGTGGCAGACCCACCTGTGGTGACTCAATTCAAACTTGAGATCGAACCGGCAGCATATACGGGTCTTCCCGCGAAATTACTGACCGGAGTCCCTGGCGAAGTTCAGGTCACGGAATTCAGTCGAATCCAGTTACAGGTGGAATTCAACGAGCCGGTTGTCGACGCCGAATTGAAGTGGCCGGTTGAGTCTCAAGAAACGGCGAATTTGCCTGTTAAGTCAGACCAGAAATCAGACCAGCGAATTGCGATCGAGAAAGCCATTCCGATCGAACTGTCCGCCGACCGGCGCTCGGGGACATTGAATGTCACGGCAAATCTCACCGGGCCGTTTGCCGTGCGAGTCAAGAATTCATTTGGATTGCGAAACAACGATCCGTCACGATTGTTGATTGTGAATCCCGATCGGGTTCCGGAAATCAAGCTAAGTGGTCCCGAAGAACCCGTTCTTGTACGTCCTGACGACATCTTTGAACAACCGATCGAGGTGGCTGATGATTATGGGCTGACCGCAGTCGAATTGCATGCAGAGTCATCAACTGGAATTAAACATGTCGAAAAACTGACCTCCGACCAGTTGCGCGAATCACAAGTTTCTCACACGTTCGCACTGGACCTTGCTCCGTTTGCTTTAACCGGTGGTCAGATCGTCACGTATCGTGTGCGGGCGGTCGACAATCGACCTCAACCTGCGGCTCACGAGGTGTGGACAGCCACTCGGACGTTGATGATTAATACCAGCCTCAAACAACTTCCCGACCAGGAACTGGCCGCAGAAGAAAAGAGTCTTGAAGAGGAATTGACCAACCTCAGAACCGAGCTGAACGAATCAAAAGAGGCGTTGGCGAAACTTCATCAGCAAACCGAACAAGAATCACTGAACAAGAAACCGGAAACCGATAAGACCGAGCAATTGATTGCTCTGCAAGAAGTACAAGACAGGCTGATCGAGAGGCTGCAACAACTGAGCGACCGCCTGGCTGAACGGCACATGACAAAAGATCTCGCACCACTGGCGGATCGGATCGCTGAAGAAGACCTGCAGGTCGCCCAGGACCGGCTGGACCGCGCGAAGAATCAGGCGGCTCGCGATCAGTTGGAACCAATTTCCCAGGCGATCGACCGGACGGCAGCCGCTGATCGCCAGTTGCAACAGATGGAACGTCATCTGAATGAACTTAACAAATTGGAACAAGATCTTGTCGAATTGACTCGTATCGCCCAGCGTGCCGAGCGGCTTGCTGAGCAGTTGGAAAAGTTCGAAGCGGAAGAGCAGGCTGCTGCAGATCAAGGAACGCGTCAGAAAGAACAATCGCAGGTCGAAAAAGAGGGGCAGACGCCCGGTTCAAAAGACCAGCAGGCGTCTGTGGCCCAGAAGGAATCGGATACGAATTCTCAGAGACCAAACGCATCCAAGAATGAAAACGAAAAAACCTCGAAACCCAATCAGGAACCTGCCAGCGATGTGAAGCCAGATCCCCCAGCGAAAGAGGCTCTTCAAAAGCTGAAGGACGAAGGGCAGAAGCTGACGGATCAGATGAACGAATTGTTGAAGAAGCATCCCGAGTTGTTGGAAGCCGCGCGCCGCGAGCAACAGGATCAGCTTAATCGACTTGCCGATCAGGCGCGTCAACTGGCGGTGCCGCAAGAGCGACTTGCGGACGCATTGAAACAGGAGGCCGAAAACGGACCTGCAGTTGCGTCACGGCCAGAAAACGGAGTCCCACCGAGCGCCGACGAGACAAACAATGCGGCAGAGAAGAGGCCTGATCCACAAGCGGGAAATGTTCAACAGCAGGCGGCTCAGCAGAATGCTGACTCAAAAAAATCAGACCCGGAAAATGCCAAGTCTTCAAAAGTAGACCCATCGCAATCGAATGCGCAAAAGCCAGCAAACTCGGACATGCCGAAGTCTGACGGGGAATCTTCCGACGGGTCGAAGCCCGACTCAAAGAATAGCAATCCCTTGAAGTCGGACGCGTCGCCATCGGACTCTCAAAAGCCTGCGAATGCAGGCACATCGAAAACCGATCCGTCGAAGGCTGACGGGCAGAATGTGGATACGTCGAAACCTGATTCGAAGAACAGCAATCCAACGAAGTCGGATGCGTCGCAATCAGATGCACAGAAACCTGCGAACGCGGCCGCTTCGAAGCCCAACGAGCAGAATGCAGACGGGGTAAAGCCAGACGCCAGGAATGGTAATCCCTCGAAAACGGACGCGTCGCCATCGGACTCTCAAAAGCCTGCGAATGCAGGCACATCGAAAAC